>JBAPYC010001013.1:0-7677 GCA_049284535.1 Streptosporangiaceae bacterium | reverse complement strand
GCAGCATCCGCCGCCCGTCCGGCTCGGTCAGCTGGTAGCCGAACGCCGGCACGCTGTGCGACAGGGCCCGCGCCTCGAGCCGGAACCCGGCGCGGGGCGTATCGGCGCCGATCTCGCCGTCCGCCGCCACCGGGTGCTCGGCCAGCCGGAGCCGGTCGCGGAACAGCGACGCGTGCCGCAGCCGGCCGAAGATCTCCGGCCCGCCGTCCGCCGGGTAGTACACCTCGACCTCGCTGCGCACCTGGTCCAGGGCCAGCCGCTGGAGCACGCCCGGCACACCCAGGCTGTGGTCCCCGTGGAAGTGGGTGATGAAGATCCGCGTGATCTCACTGGCCGTGACATGGGCGAACATCATCTGCCGCTGGGTCCCCTCGCCCGGGTCGAACAGCAGCCCCTCGCCGTCCCAGCGCAGGAAGTACCCGTTGTGGTTGCGCCGGCGGGTGGGCGCCTGGCTGGCCGTGCCGAGGACGACGAGTTCACGGTTGGACACGTCAGCCGACCCTACGCCCCGGCTTGATCCCGGGCCGGCCCGCTAGCGGTTCTCCAGTTCCACCAGCCGGAAGATGTCGCCGATCGACCGGACCTGGCCGTGGCGCCGGCGGATGACGTCGGCGATCAGCCCGGTCCAGCCAGTCTGGTGCGAGGCGCCCAGGGCGGCCCCGTTGTCGCCGTGGAAGTACTCGGCGAAGACCACGTTGTCCCGCCAGGCCGGGTCGTTCTGCATAATCTCGGTCCCGCCGAAGCAGGCCCGGCGGCCGTCCGGGCCGCGGGTGAAGAGCGAGATGAGCCGGTCCTGCAGGTCGGCGGCGACCCGGTCCAGGGTCAGCTGCTGACCGGAGCCAGCCGGGTACTCCACGGTGAAGTCGTCGCCGAAGAAATGGTGATACCGCTCCAGCGAGCTGATGATCAGGTAGTTCAGCGGGAACCACAGCGGGCCGCGCCAGTTGGAGTTCCCGCCGAACATCGCCGTGGTCGACTCGGCCGGCTCGTAGTCGATGGTGGCCGTGACGCCCTCCACCTCCAGCACATAGGGGTGGTCCCGGTGCCAGGCCGACAGTCCCCGCAGGCCATGCGGGGACAGGAACTCGTTCTCGTCGAACAGCCGGGCCAGCAGCCGTTCCAGCCGTTCCGGGCCAGCCAGGGACAGCAGCAGCCGCTGGTCGCCCGCGTGCCCGCGGAGCAGTCCGGCCTCGCGCAGTTTGCCCGGGTCGGCCAGATCCTCGCGGCCCAGCAGGCCGGCGAACCGCTTGCCCAGCACCAGCGCACGCCGCAGGTCGTTCTCGTCCACGATGGTGGCGGCCAGGATCGGGATGATGCCGACCATGGACCGCACCTTGACCGGCACCGCCTCCCCGGACGGCGTCACCAGCCGGTCGTAATAGAACCCGTCCTCCTCGTCCCACAGGCCCTGGCTGGCCAGGGCGTCCCGGATGGCGGCGAAGTGCTCGAGGAACTTGAGCACCAGGTCGCCGGTGGGCCGGTGCCGGGACTGGTTCAGCACGGTGGCGATACCGCCCAGCGCGATGGCGTAAAAGCCCATCCAGCCGGTGGCGTCGGACTGCTCCAGGATGCCGCCGACGGGCAGCTTGGAGCGGTCGAGCGGGCCGATGTTGTCCAGGCCGAGGAAGCCGCCCTCGTAGACGTTGTTGCCGTTCGCGTCCTCCAGGTTGACCCACCAGGCGAAGTTAAGCAGCAGCTTGTCGAAGACCCGGGACAGGAACTCGATGTCGCGGCCCTCGTCGATGGCGAAGACCTCCAGCGCGGCCCAGGCCTGCACCGGCGGGTTGACGTCGGAGAAGTTCCACTCGTACGCGGGCAGCGCCCCGCTGGGATGCTGGAACCACTCCCGGCACAGCACGATCAGCTGGTACTTGGCGAACGCCGGGTCCACGTGCGCCAGGGCCACGCAGTGGAAGGCCAGGTCCCAGGCGGCGAACCAGGGATACTCCCACTTGTCCGGCATCGACATGATGTCGAAGGCGTCGAAGTTGCGCCAGCGCGCGTTCCGGCCGTTCGCCCGGCCCGCGGGCGGGGGCGGCTGGTCCGGGTCGCCGTCTAGCCAGCAGGCCACGTCGTAGTAGAACAGCTGCTTGCTCCACAGCATCCCGGCGAAAGCCTGCCGCATGACCAGCGCCTCCTCCGCGCTGGCCTCCCGCGGGGTGAGCTCGGCGTAGAACTCATCCGCCTCCGCCTGCCGGGTGGCCAGCACGTTGGCGAAGCCGCTCCCGGGCGGAGTCGCGCCGTCACCGGACCGGGGCCGCAGCCGCAGCCGCAGCTCGGCCGTGGCCCCGCCCTCGAGCGTGACCTGATACCAGAACGCGCACTTGGTCCCGGCCTGGGCCGGGTTGACGGTGGCCGCCCCGCTGACCACGTGGTCGTTGATGCCGTCCTTGGGGTAAGGCGTCGTGGGCGCCGACCCGAACAGCCGGGCCACGTTGGTCTCGTTCTCGCAGAACAGCGCGGCCGGCGCGTCACCGCCTGGCCCCGGAGCGGCGATCAGCTCCAGGTCGCCGCAGAACGGGTGGCAGGTGTGCATTGTCCCCGGCCCGGCCGCGTTCAGCACCGGCTTGGCCGAGCCGTCCCAGGACCAGGTGTTGCGGTACCAGGCCGTCGGCAGCACGTGCAGGGTCTCGGTGTCCGGGCCGGCGTTGGTCACCGAGATCGACATCAGCAGGTCATCGGGGCCAGCCTTGGCGTAGCGCACCTCGACGATCCAGTAGCGGTTCGCCTCGAACACCCCGGTGTCGAGCAGCTCGTACTCGGGCTGCTGCCGGTTCCGGGCTGCGTTCGTGGCGATCAGGTCCTGGTAGGGATAGGCCGCCTGCGGATAGTGGTAACGCCAGCGGTTCCAGGCGTGGCTGGGGATGGCGTCCAGGTACCACCAGTACTCCTTGACGTCCTCGCCGTGGTTGCCCTGCTCGCCGGTCAGCCCGAAGGCCCGTTCCTTCAGGATCGGGTCCCGGCCGTTCCACAGCGCCAGCCCCAGGCACAGCCGCTGCTCGATGTCGCAGAACCCGGCCAACCCGTCCTCACCCCACCGGTACGCTCGCGACCGGGCATGGTCGTGCGGCAGGTAGTCCCAGGCCTGGCCGTCCGGGCTGTAGTCCTCCCGGACCGTGCCCCACTGCCGCTCGCTGACGTATGGTCCCCACCGGTACCAGTCGCTGGCCTGCCGGAGCCCGTCCTCCAGCTTGCCGAATTCCGCCACCCGATCCCGCTCAGCGCCCATCGCCACCCCTTCCAACACGTCAGGGGCACTATCTCAGATCGTCTCGTGGAAGGTTTCCGTGCCGTCGTCATCGCGGTAGCGGACGGTGATCGTGCCCTCGCTCAGGTCGAGGACCGCGAACCCGAACCGGCTCCACTGCTTTCCGCCCGACCAGATGTACCGCCGGCTTTCCCATTCGGCCACCTTCCCGGTGGTCGCGGTCAGGGCCGGGGGCCGCAGCACCGGCACGCCGCCGTTGCCCAGGCAGTGCGGATAGTGCACCCCGCCGGCCGGCCGGTAGGCCAGGGCCCGGTGCTCGTGTCCCCACCACCACGCCGTCACCCGGTCCCCGGACAGCACCGGCGCGAGCTTGGTGCCGAGCTCGGGCGTGATGTCTTCCTTGTCGTAGACGGACACGAGCTGGTGGTGGCTGAACAGCACGAGCTTGCGCGCGGATTCGCCGGCCACCCGGCTGACGTAATCCGCCTGCGGGTCGGCCAGCACGGCGGAGCCGCCCTTGGTCAGCACGTCGGGATCCCACGCGGTATCGAGGGCGACGAATTCCCAGGACGGGGACGTCAGGCGGAAGAAGCTGGTCGGCTTGCCGTCCGGTGAGTGCTGGCCGGCGAACCGGGGATCGGCGAGCAGGGTGTCGAAGTATCCGAAGCCGCCGCTGTACATGTCGTGGTTGCCGTTCAGCGACCACGAGGTCACGCCCGCCCGGGCCTGATCCGGGGTCACCGGCCAGAAGGCCAGGAAACGCCGCTTGTCCTCGCTCGGCAGTCCCGAGTAGTAGACGTCGCCCAGGTGGATGACGTGCACCTCCCGGCCTTGGGCGAGCGCTCCGGCGATCTCCTGCTGCATCAGGGCGGCGACGTCGCGGGCCCGCTGGATGCCCGTGCCCCAGTCCCCGACGACCACGAGCCGGGCCGTATCGCTGATCTGGTGTTCCGCGGGCACGGTATTGAACGCGTGGTTGCCGCGGGCCAGGTGACCAAGGGAGGCCCTGGCGATATCGAGGTACCAGTTCGGGTCGTCGGGCTTGAACGTCCCGGGCTGCAGGTTGAGCCAGCGGTCGGCCAGGCGCAGGATCCATCCCCACAGGCCGTGCCGGTCGGCCAGTTCGACCGCGCCGGCGTCCAGCATCTTCTCCTCGACCGAACTCTGGATCAGGCTGACCAGGGGATCGCGGGACAGGTACGGCACACCGGGGTGCCCGCTGCCGGAGGACCCCTGCGCCGCGTCCTGGGCCGGGAGCACGCTGGCCACCTTGGCCGTGGCGTCGCCCTCGCCCGGGATCTGCTGGGCCGCCGCGGCTACGGCATCTGTCAAAGCGCCGGACTGCAGCAGTCCGCGGACCGCCTCGACGTGCTGCTGGACCGAACCTTGGGTGGACGCCGACTTGAACATCTGTCCCGCTTTCCGCCAGTGGTCATATTTGACCCGGCCGCCTGCGAGGCATCGTAGCGCCGGGGGACCGGTCAGGGACCCCGGTCAGGAACCCCCGGTCAGGAACCAAGGACATGCGCGGTCTCCGGGCCCACGATCCCGTCGGCGGCCAGGCCATGGTGCGACTGGAAGTTGACCACGTGCACCCGGGTCACCGGGCCGAACGCGCCGTCGGCCGCCGCGCCGGTCTTGGTCTGCACGACCTTCACATCTGAGCCGGTCATGTACGGCGACTGCAGGGAAAGGTCCCGGTGGAACCACCCCGGCTCGGAAGGGTTATTGGGCGCCGAACCGGCATGCTGCTGCAGGTACTGCATCCGCTGCAGCACGTCCAGCCCGTAGTCTCCGCCAGTGGTCCCGGCCTCACCTTCCTGGCCGGAGTTATACATCGCCGCCGCCTCCTCCACGTTCCCGCCGGTGGTCGCCAGCAGCCCGTGCAGCATCTCCGCCGCGATGGAGCACTGCAGCGGCACGTCGCCGTCGAAGTGCCCGAACCCGCCCGCCACCTGGTGCCACCGGTCGTCGAGCTGCCACACGCCGTGCCCGTGGCCGCCGTCGCCCACCTCGTTGGTGAGGTTGGTCTCCCGGGAACCGACTGCGAACAGCAGCATCCGCGGCAGGCCGTGGGCCAGCTCGGTCGCGTGGATGAACGGCCACTTGGCGCTGGCCTCGTCGTACTCCTCGATGAGCTCCGGCCCGGTGATATCCATGTCCCCTCCTGATGGCTGGTTTCCCCTGTACCTGGACGGAGACCGCGGCCGGCGCGATAAATACGTGCCCGCCGCCGGCCTGCCGTCCCGGTAGTAGCGAAACCCCGCCGCAGGACTAGGCTAGAAAACGTTGGGGGCCGGCATCACTTGACGACATCGGGACGGCACCATGACTGTCAGCTCAGCAAGCAGTGACCAGAGCGGGACGTGGCCCCAGCTGGAGTCCGGGCCCCTCATCACCGGCGGCATCCTCATCGGAGTCGGCGGCGTGATCGCCCTGACCGGCCTGGCCATCGCCGGCATGCACGTGGCCGCCGCGACCAGGTCCTGGATCCAGGAGCTGGAGATCCCGCCCGGCGAGCTGGCCCGGCTCAAGTGGGAGCAGGCCAAGACCGCGGCCGCTTCCGGTGCCACCACCTGGCGCGAGCACCCCAACGCCAAGGCCAAGCTGACCCGCCGCAGCAGCTAAGGCGGCACAGCTAAGCCAGCGCAGCTAAGCCAGGCGGCGTTCGGCGGCCCACCGGGTCAGCTGGTGCCGGGTGGAGAGCTGGAGCTTGCGCAGCACGGATGAGACGTGTGACTCGACCGTCTTGACGGAGATGAACAGCTCCTTGGCTATCTCCTTGTACGTGTAGCCCTGGGCGATCAGCCGCAGCACGTCTCGCTCCCGGCTGGTCAGCTGCTCCAGCTCGGGGTCGAAGGAGGGCTTGAGGCCGTCCGGCGGCGGCGCCGCGGCGAAGGCGTCCAGCACGAACCCGGCCAGCCGGTGCGAGAACACCGCGTCGCCCGCGGCCACCCGGCGGACCGCGTCGGCCAGCTCGTCGGTGGAGATCGTCTTGGTCACGTAGCCCCGCGCGCCGGCCCGGATGACCGCGATCACGTCCTCGGGCGCGTCCGAGGCAGACAGGGCCAGGAACTTCACCTCAGGATGCTCGGCCTTGACCGCCTGCACCACGGCCTGGCCGCCGCCTCCGGGCATGTGCACGTCCAGCAGCACCACGTCCGGCAGCAGGCGTCCGATCAGCTCGATGGCGGGCTGCACGTCGCCGGCCTCGCCCACCACCTCGACCTGGCGGCCGAGCTCGCCCCGCACCCCGGACCGGAACAGCCCGTGATCATCGACCAGCACGACCCGCGGCATGCTCATGAGCGCCCCGCCGGGCTGGGCCGGGACGGGGTCCCGGTGCGCGGCATCTTCAGCGTGACCTTGGTCCCCTCGCCCGGCTCGGAGTTCACCGTGGCTGTGCCGCCGCGTCGGCTCATCCGGCCCCGGATGGACTCGGCTAGGCCCTTGCGGTCGCCGGGCACCGCCGACGGGTCGAAGCCCTTGCCCCGGTCCCGCACGACCACGGAGACCTCGGACGGCTCGACCTCGGCGAACAGCGAGATGACGCCGGCCCCGGACCACTTGGCCGCGTTGACCGTTGCCTCGCGCGCCGCCGCTAGCAGCGCGCTCAGGTTCTCGTCCAGGTCGCACTCGCCGACCGTGACCGCTTCCACCGGCACACCGTACCGCGACTCGACGTCCTGCTGGATCTGCCGGACCCCGGCCGTGAGCGTCGCGTCGCCTTCGATCTCGTCCAGACCCCGGCCCTCGAACAGCCACGACCGCAGCTCTCGTTCCTGCAGCCGGGCCAGCTGGATGACCTTGGCCGGGTCCTCGGCCTGACGCTGGATCAGGGCCAGCGTCTGCAGCACCGAGTCATGGATCCGGGCCGCCATGTCGGTCCGCTCCTCGGCCCGGACCCGGGCCTGGCGCTCCAGCACGAGCTCGCGGGCGATCCGCAGCCACCACGGTCCCAGGAACAAGATGATGGCCGCGATGACCAGCAGTACCCCAGCCAGCGGCCGCAGCAGGGCCAGGCTCTCGTGCGCCGAGAACAGCCAGCCGACCCCGCCGATGAGCAGCGCGCTGGCGACCACCAGCCGGATGACCGTGCGCCGTTCGGTCCCGGCCGGCCCGGTCGCCGCCTCCAGCGGCTCGACCAGTTGCCGCAGCGTCTCCTGCTCCTCGGGCGAGGCGTTCCGCCAGATCAGCGTGAGCCCGGCCACACTGAACACCTGCGGCCACACCCACGTGATGAACCAGCCGTCGCTGAGCGCCCCGGCCGCCAGCAGCACCACGATCAGCAGCGAGGCCAGGCCTACGGCCAGGCGGATGCCTGCCGAGTCGGTCCGGGCCCGGCTGGCGATGCTGGTCTCCTCGCCCTGTGCCGGGATGATCAGCCAGGCCAGCACGTACAGCGCCACCCCGATCCCGGTGGTGACCAGGGCGACCAGCGCGAAGACGATCCGCACCTTGGTGACCCC
>JBAPYC010001012.1:0-1750 GCA_049284535.1 Streptosporangiaceae bacterium | reverse complement strand
GCGCGATTCGTACTGGGGAGGAGCAACAATGCAACGCTTTGCAGTGACCGCCCTCGCGGGGGCAGCAGTACTGGCGGGGGTGGCCATTCCGGCGGCCGCGGCCGGGGCATCATCGGGCCCCGCGGTCAGCGTGGTGCGCAGCGGGCTCAACAACCCGCGGCACCTGACCCTCACGTCCGGCGGCCTGTGGGTGGCCCAAGCCGGCGCGGGTGGCCCGGCCGGGACGTCCAACTGCGTCACCGGCCCGTCCACCGGCGCGCCCGGCAACACCAAGTACTGCGTCGGCCGGACCGGCGCCGTGTCGCTCATCCGGCAGGGCCACATCGCGGCCTCCGTCCCGCTGCCCTCGGTGATCCAGACGGACAGCAGCGAGGTCGCCGGCCCGGCCGCGGCCACGTTCAGCCATAACCGGTCAGCCGTCATCATGCAGGACGTCCTGGTCAACAGCCACGGCGTGAACGCGCTGCCCAAGCCGGCCGGGAAGCTGTTCGGCCAGCTCCTGATCCGTTCGGGCCACAAGGTCAGCGCGGTGAACCTCGCGGCTTACGCGGCGGCCCATCCGCAGTCGGCCTCGAGCCTGGGTACCGTCCCGGGCGAGACGGCCTACGATTCCGATCCTTACGACGTCGTCGCGTACCACGGCGGCTACCTGGTGGCCGACGCGGCCGCGAACTCGCTGCTGCAGGTCGCGCCGTCCGGCCAGATCCACCTGCTGGCCCGTTTCCCGGCGGTCACCGAGACGGCCCCGGCCGGGGTTCTCGGCCCGGCGCCGGTGACGGTTAAGGCCCAGGCCGTGCCGACCTCGATCGCGGTCGGACCCGACGGGGCGCTGTACGTCGGCCTGCTCCGCGGCGTCCCGTCGGTCCCGGGCACGGCCTACATCTACCGGGTCGTTCCCGGCCACCAGCCGACGATCTGGGCCCGCGGCCTCACCGCCGTCACCGCCATCGCCTTTGACGGTCGCGGCCGGCTCCTGGCCACCGAGTACAGCACCGGCGGTCTGCTGTCTCCGCCCACCACCCCGGGCGCTCTGGTCCGGGTCAGCCACCACGGGCACACCGTGACCACGCTGCCGGTGAGCGGCCTGTTCCAGCCGACCGGCGTGGCCGTCGGGTCCAACGGTGCCGTCTACGTGTCCAACTACGGGGGCAGCACCGCTACCGCGGCTCACCCCGGCGAGATCCTCAGGATCACCGGCCTGCACTGATCTGCCGCTAGCGCCCGGACCCAACCACTGGCGGCCGGGCGCTAGCGCGGGCGGCCCGGGCGGCCCGTCGCAGAGCGAGCGCGACGACCAGCGGAAACAAGGCCTGAACCGCCGACGTCAGCCGCTCGGCCAGGCCCAGGTCGCCGGCGCCAGCTTGGGCCGCGATCAGGAGCCAGGTAGACAACCCGGCGAAGAACACGGTCGCCGCCGCGCAACCGTAGACGCTGAGGATCGCAGTGGGCGCCGGTGCGCGCCGGGCGACCAGGACGGGCCAGACCGCAGTCGTGACGACGCAGCTCACCGCGAACGCGAGGTGACGTGAGGTCGGGCCCGCGGCCAGTTCTGGAGTGGCGGCGATGCCGAGCGTGGAAAGGCCGGTCAGGATCAGCAGGAGGCGGGCAGGCCGGCGGACGGCGGTCAGGCCCGCGCCGGTCGCGACCTGAAAGCCGCCCACCAGCAGCAGGGCCGCCGTCATGACCCACCGATCGGTCCCCGCGTAACCAGCCAGGACGCTGATCATGTCCCGCATCGGACGGTAAGAGC
>JBAPYC010001011.1:0-9264 GCA_049284535.1 Streptosporangiaceae bacterium | reverse complement strand
CAGCCGGCCGGCGACGGGTCGGTGGTGGTCAGCCTGAGCCGGTCCGCCAAGGAACGGACGTCTTAACGGCCGCGAGTTCTGGCCGGCGGGTTAAGGGCCGCCCGCGGCGTGAACCTGCGCCGCGAGCCAGCCGTAACCAGAGGGACGGCCAGTGCTGCGGCGTTGGTCGATAATGTCGTGCCGGTCACACCGAACCGGTCCGCGCCCGCGCACGTGCCAACAGGTGGAGACATTCTCCACCCTGTTGGCAAAGGAGCGGCATCGGAATGAAAACCGCAAGACGGCGCGCGGCCGTGCTGGCCGCGTTCGTCACCCTGATCCTGACCGGCACGGGCCTGGTGGCCGGGGCAGCCCACGCGAGTGGCGTCCCGGCTTTTACCGGTCCTCTGCACCATGTGACGACAGTGGCGTCCACGGTGCCGGGAAATGGTGACGTCAACCCTTACGGTGTGGCGGTCGTCCCGCGCAGCACCGGTGACCTGAACCAGGGCAGCGTCCTGGTCAGCAACTTCAACGACAAGGCCAACGTGCAGGGCACGGGGACCACGGTCGTCCAGGTCAGCCCGAGCGGCCACAGGTCGCTGTTCGCCTCGGTAGGCCGGCACCTGGCCGGCTGTCCCGGCGGCGTGGGCCTGACCACGGCGCTCACCGTGCTGCGCAGCGGCTGGGTGATCGTCGGCTCGCTGCCCACCCAGGGTGGCACCATTTCCGGGGCGGGCTGCCTCATCGTGCTGGACCAGCGGGGGCATGTGCGGGAGACGTTCGCTGGTCACGGCATCAACGGCCCCTGGGACATGACCGGCCTCGACCTGGGCCACCAGGCCGTGCTGTTCGTGACCAACGTGCTGAACGGCACGGTCGCGGCCAAGGGTAAGGTCGTCCACCGCGGCACCGTGCTGCGACTGGTGGTGCAGGTACCGCGCTCGGGACTGCCGTGGATCTCCTCCCGGACGGTCATCGGGTCCGGCTTCGGCGAGCAGCTCAACTCCGCCGCCCTGGTCATCGGCCCGACCGGGGTCGGGCTGGGCCGCAACGGCGTGCTGTATGTGGCCGACACGCTGGCCAGCCGGGTGGCCGGCCTCCGGAACGCGGTGTATCGCGGTTCCAGCGGCGGCCCCGGCTTCACCGTCACCCGGGGCGGCCACCTGAACGGCGAGCTCGGCCTGGCCGTCGCGCCCGGCGGTGACATCCTCACCGTCAACAGCGGCAACGGCAACCTGGTCGAGGTCACACCGTCCGGGGCCCAGGTCGCGGTGCGCACGCTCGACCGCTCCGGGTCGCCGCCGGGGGCGGGTGCCCTGTTCGGCCTGGCCGTCAAGCCCGGCCACCGTGCCGTCTACTTCGTCGACGACGCCACGAATACCCTCAACCTGCTCTCCTGACGCCGATCGCGCGGGCCCCGGCTCTCTTCGGGAGCCGGGGCCCGCTGCTGCCCGGTCGTGGTTAAAGGGTGGTTAAAGGGTGGCGTTGACCAGGACGGGTTCGGGGATGAGGGTGACGCCGAAGGTGGCGTGGACGCCGTCGCGGATCTCGCGGGCCAGGGCGAGCAGAGCGGTGGTGCTGGCCGAGCCGGCGTTGACCAGGGCCAGGGTGTGCTTGGTCGAGATGCGGGCGCCGTCGCCCTGGCTGTAGCCCTTGGTGAAGCCGGCCCGCTCGATGAGCCAGGCGGCGGGGACTTTGACCTGGCCGTCACCGGCGGGGAAGCGGGGCACCGCGGTGTCCGGGCCGTACTTGGCCCGGGCGGCCGCCTCGACGCGGGCCAGGGCAGCGGGGTCAACGACCGGGTTGAGGAAGAAGGAGCCGGCGCTGTAGGTGTCCGGGTCGGCCGGGTCGATGACCATGCCCTTGCGCCGGCGGAGCTCGATGACCGCCGAGCGGACCTCGGCGCTGCCGGCCTGCTCCCCCGGTGCGACCCCGAGGGTGGCGGCAAGCTCGGCGTACCGGACCGGCTCCGACAGGGCCTGGGCGGCCAGCCGGAAGGTCACGCCGAGCACGACGAACCGGTGCGCCTGGTCGTGCTTGAACACGCTGGTGCGGTAGCCGAAGCCGCACTGATCCGCCGGCTTGGTCAGGACGGTCTGGTTGAGGCGGTCATAGACGCGGACGGCGGTGATGGTGTCGGCCACTTCCTGGCCGTAGGCGCCGACGTTCTGGATCGGGGTGGCGCCGGCCAGGCCCGGGATGCCGGACAGGCACTCCAGCCCGGCCAGGTGCTCGGCCACGGTCTGGGCCACCAGCGCGTCCCAGTCCTCGCCGGCCGCGACGGTCAGCTCGCCGGGGGCGCCGTCGTGGCTGATGCCGCGGGTGGCCACCTGGACCACGGTGCCGTCGAAGCCGTCGTCGGAGACGACCAGGTTGCTGCCGCCGCCGAGGATCAGCAGCGGCTCGCCCGCGTCGTCGGCGGCGCGCACCGCCGCGATCAGCTCGTCGTCGGTGCCGGCCCGGACAAAGGCGCGGGCCGGGCCGCCCAGGCGGAGGGAGGTGAAGTCGGCTAGCTGCACGTCACGCGAGGCGGACGACGGCCTGGGCACGGGTGAGGACCTTGGCCTCGCCGGACCGCGCGGTCACCTCGACCGTCACCAGGCGGCCGTCGCCGGACTTGCCGGTCACCACGCCGGACACCTCGACCAGCGCGCCCTTGTCGTCGTCGGGCACCACGACCGGCGCGGAGAACCGGACACCGAAGTCGGTCACCGCGCCCGGGTCACCGGCCCACTCGGACACGAACCGGCCGGCCAGGGCCATGGTCAGCATGCCGTGGGCGATCACGTTGGGCAGGCCTACCGAGGTGGCGACGCGCTCGTTCCAGTGGATCACGTTGAAGTCGCCGGAGGCGCCCGCGTACCTGACCAGGTCGCGCCGCTGCACCTGGTACTGGCGGGCCGGGAGCTCGGTGCCGGTCTGGACGTCGTCGTAGCTGAGGCTGGCCATCGCTCCCCTTTACGCGCCGCGCTCGACCAGCGTGGACCGTGCCGTGCACACGTGCTCGCCGTCCACCGTGGTGATCTCGGTGACGGTCTCCAGCGTGGTCAGGTTACGGAGCGAGCGGATCGATTCGATGGTGGACTGCGCCACCACCACGTCGCCCGCGTGCAGCGGGCGGGAATGAGTGAAGCGCTGCTCGCCGTGCACGATCATGGCGTAGTTCACGCCCACATCCGGGTCGGAGGTGATCTTCGCGCTGTCGGACATGGAGACCACGATCGCGAACGTGGGCGGCGCGATCACGTCCGGGTAACCGGCCGCCTGAGCGGCGGCGCGGTCCCGGCACAGCGGGCTGGGCTCGCCGATCGCGGTGGCGAACTCCGCGATCTTGACCCGGCTGACCTCGTACGGCTCTGAGGGCGGGAAGGTGTGCCCGATGTAATCGGTGTTGATCGCCACGACCGGGCCCGGCTGTTAGCGGGTCTCGCGGTGCGGCTGGTGGCAACGGCAGTTCGGGCAGAACTTCTTCAGCTCCAGGCGGTCCGGGTCGTTACGCCGGTTCTTCCTGGTGATGTAGTTCCGGTGCTTACACTCCTGGCAAGCCAGTGTGATCTTCGGCCGGACATCGGTGGCAGCCACGGACGAGCCTTTCTATCGTCAAGGATCTGGACAAACAGTAGCGGAGGCCGGACTTGAACCGGCGACACAGCGATTATGAGCCGCTTGCTCTGCCTGACTGAGCTACTCCGCCATCGCTAACGCAGAAAGGTTACCCGATCTTCCACTGCTCGCGGCGCACCGTCCCCGTTCCGGGGGCCGCTTTGACCCCCGGCACCGCGGCCAGGCAAGATCGGGAGCGTGAGCATTCTGGGTACTAGGGTAATCCGCACCGAAGATCCCCGTTTCCTGACCACCGGCGGGCTGTATACCGCCGACCTGGACGACGAGCAGCTGGCCGGCGCCTGCCACGTGCATTTCGTCCGGTCCGCGGTGGCGCACGGACGGATCACCTCCATCGACGTCAGCGCGGCGCTGGAGTCGCCGGGAGTCATCGCCGTGTTCACCGGGGCCGACCTGGCCGAGGTGCCGCCGATCGCCGTGGCCTTCCCGGGCATGGTCAACGGGGAGATGACCCAGCAGCTGCTGGCCAGGGACGTGGTCCGGTTCGTCGGTGAGCCGGTGGCGGTGGTCGTGACCGAAGGCCGCTACCAGGGCGAGGACGCCGGGGACCTGGTGGACGTGGACTACGACGTGCTCTCCCCGGTGGTCGACATGATGACCGCCACCGACGAGGACGCGCCGGTCCTGTTCCCCGCGGCCGGCACCAACGTGGCCGCCACCTTCGGCGACGCCTCGGCGCTGGCCGCCGACCTGTTCGACGGCTGCGAGGTGGTCGTCTCCCGCACCATCGCCAACCAGCGGGTCGCGCCCGCGCCGATGGAGACCCGGGCCGGGGCCGCGGTGTGGGACCCGGACGGCAAACTCACGGCGTGGATCCCGAACCAGGGCGCGCAGGGCACCCGGGCCGCGCTGGCCGGCATGCTCGGCATCGACCAGGCCAACCTGCGCGTCATCACCCCGGATGTGGGCGGGGCGTTCGGGGCTAAGTTCGGCGCCGACCCGGAGCACGCGGTGATCTGCTGGGTGGCCAGGCAGCTGGGCCGGCCCGCCCGCTGGGCCGAGACCCGCAACGAGAACCTGGTCGGCATGACCCACGGCCGGGCCCAGACCCAGACCATCACCATCGGCGGCAGCCGGGACGGCACCGTGTCCGCCTACCGGATTGAGATCGTTCAGGATTGCGGGGCCTACCCGCGGATCGGCGCGTTCCTGCCCGCCCTGACCATCTTGATGGCGCCCGGCCCGTACGCCATCGGTCGCGCCGAGGCGGTGGCCCGGACCGTGGTCACCAACACGACCCCGGTCGGCGCCTACCGCGGTGCGGGCCGGCCCGAGGCCACCGCGGCCATCGAGCGGGCCATGGACCTGTTCGCGGCCGAGGCTGGGGTGGACCCGGCCGAGGTCCGGCGCAAGAACCTGCTGCCGCCCTTCACCGAGCCGCACACCACCGCGTTCGGCGCCGTCTACGACAGCGGCGACTACGCCACCGCGCTGGACAAGGCGCTGGCCGCGGCGGGCTACGAGGACCTGCGGGCCGAGCAGGCCAAGCGCCGGGCCGACGGCGACCCGGTCCAGCTGGGCATCGGCCTGTCCTGCTACGTGGAGATCACCGGCGCGGGCGCCGAGGCAGGCGCGGCCAAGGAAAACGCCACCGTCGAGGTCCACCCGGACGGCAGCGCCACCATCTTGACCGGCACCTCACCGCACGGCCAGGGGCACCAGACCGTGTGGGCCATGCTGGCCAGCGACGAGCTCGGCATCGGTATCGACAAGATCACGGTCAAGTGGGGCGACACCGACCTGATCCCGGAGGGCGGCGGCACCGGCGGCTCGCGCAGCCTGCAGCAGGGCGGCGCCGCGGTCCAGCAGGCCTCCCGTGACCTGCTCGAGGTGGCCCGCGAGCGGGCCGCCAGCGAGCTGGAGGCCAGCCCGGCCGACCTGGTCTTCGACGCGGCCGGCAGCGCGTTCTCGGTGACCGGCGACCCGGACATCTCGGTCCCGCTGGCCCGGCTGGCGGTGCAGGACCGGCTACTCGTCCGGGCGGTGTTCACCGCGCCCGGGGCCACCTTCCCGTTCGGCGCACACGTGGCCGTGGCCGAAGTGGACACCGAGACCGGCAAGGCGGTGCTGCGCCGGGTGATAACGGTGGACGACGCCGGCACGGTGATGAACCCGCTGCTGGCCGAGGGCCAGCGGCACGGCGGCATCGCCCAGGGCGTGGCCCAAGCGCTGCTCGAGGAGGTCGTCTACGACGCCGACGGCAACCCCCTGACCTCGAGCTTCGCCGACTACGCTATCGTCACGGCGACCGAAGTGCCGAGCTTCGAGCTGGCCGACATGGAAACACCCACCACCTACAACCCGCTCGGGGCCAAGGGCATCGGCGAGGCCGGCACGATCGGCTCCACCCCGGCCGTGCAGAACGCGATCATCGACGCGGTGGCCCACCTTGGCGTCCGGCACATCGACATGCCCGCCTCGCCGCAGCGGGTCTGGGCGGCGATCCAGTCCGCTCAGGGCGCCGCCGGCGGCTCGTGACCGGCGTGACGGCCTCGCGGGGGCATTAGCCAGTGGGTGACCGCGGGCGGGTGGTCCGGGTCGCTCATCGCGGCGAGCCGGTCCAGCCGGGCCTGGTCCCGCCGCGTCACATGCTCGTGCTGGCGCAGGTGGCCGGTCCACGACGCCACCACGAACTGCTCCAGGATCCGGTCCGGATCCGCGGCGTCCTGCCAGGCGCGCCACGAGGTCGCGCCGGTGCGGCGGCGGCTGAACCGGGTGTCACGCAGGGCGGCGATCAGCTCCGTGGCCTGGCCGGGCCGGGCCCGGTACTCCACGGAGACCAGTACCGGGCCCGTGGGCGCGGCCACCCCGTCAGCGGCTCCCCCGTCGTCCTCCGTCCCGTCCGGGGCCGTCCCGCCTAGGGCCGCGGGCCTGCTGGCCAGCTGCGGAGCGGGCCAGTCGCCGGCCGGGAGCAGGTCCTCGGGGGCGATACGGCGGAACTTCCAGCGCAGCCCGGCCAGCGGGCCGAGGGCCAGCCCGGCCGCCGCCGCGGACAGGGTTGGCGTCAGCCCGGCGTGCTCCGCGGTGATGCCCATGACCGCGCTGCCCACGGCGTTGCCGCCCTGGAAGACCACCAGGTAATACGACACGCCGCGGGCCTTGATCCACTGCGGCAGGGACAGCTGGTAGAGCGAGTTCAGGGTGGACAGGGACAGGATCCAGCAGGCCCCGCCGAGGGCCAGCGCCACGGCGGCCACCACGGTGACGTGTGCCACCGCCAGCGCGAACGTGACCACGGCCATCCCGAGCGAGCCGACCACCAGCATCGCGTTCGGGGACAGCCGCGCCCTTATCCGCGGCAGCAGTACCGCCCCGGCTACCGCGCCGACCCCGACCGCGCCGAGCAGCAGTCCGTACCCGCCCGAGCCCAGGTGCAACGCTGACTGGGCGGTCAGCGGCAGCAGCGCCCAGACCGCGCTGGCGAAGAAGATGAACAGGGCCGCCCGGGCCAGGATGACCCGCAGCGCCGGGCTGGCCGCCACGTAGCGGGCGCCGGCCCGGATGGCCTCGCCGACGTGCTCGCGCGGCAGTGCGTCCGGTGCCCGGGCCGCGGCGTGCCAGCCGGTCAGCACGGCCAGCACGGCGGCGAAGGTAGCCGCGTTGACCAGGAACACCGTGCCCGAGCTGGTCGCGGCGAGCAGGACGCCACCGATGGCCGGGCCGACCGCCCGGGCCAGGTTCTGGTTGACCGCGCCGAGCGAGATAGCCTGCGGCCGTTCGGCCGGGGAGACCAGCTCGGGCTGCAGCGTCTGCCAGGTCGGCGAGGTCAGCGCCTGACCGGTCCCCACCGCGAACAGCAGCGCCAGCAGCACCCAGGGCGTGACCAGCCCGGCCAGGGCCAGCGCGCCCAGCGCGGCCGCCGCCACCAGCATCAGGGCCTGGGTGACGAGCAGGAACCGGCGCCGGTCGACCAGGTCGCCGATGGTCCCGGCCAGGACCGCGAACAGCACCACGGGCAGGCCTGCCGCGGTCTGCACCAGCGCTACGTACGCGGCCGAGCCGGTCAGGGTCAGCATCAGCCACTGGGCGGCGACCGTCTGCATCCAGCTGCCCACGTTGGACACGAACTGGGCGCCCCACATGGCCGCGAACAGCCGGTGCCGGAACGGGGCCCAGGCCGAGGCCGCCGGCGTGGCCGCGGCAGGCATCGGCGACCCGGCCTGGCTGGCTTGCGGGGCGTTCATAGGGCTCACTGTGGCCGATCCGGGCTTCGCCTGCCACCATCCGGACGGCGCTGTATCTTCCCCGCGATATCTGCCCCGCGATGCGCGCATTTCGCCCGCCATGCGCCCCGACCCGAGCTAGGGACCAGCGCCCGGCCGGAGCTGGCGGGCGCGCTGAGGGGGCAGGCTAGTTTGTGACCGCCATCTCGCCCAGCTCGGACCAGTCGTCCTGCGGGATCGTGAAGTTGACGATCTTCGGCGTGCTCACCAGGTGCGGCGGCAGCGTCTGCTGGGCCTTCTTGAAGTGATCGGATGTGACGTGCGCGCCGCCCGCGTCACCGTCGCGGAACGCCTCGATCAGGACGTACTCATCCGGGTCGTCCAGGCTGCGGGACCACTCGAACCACAGGCAGCCGGGCTCGTTCCGGGTCGCCTGGGTGAACTCGGCGGAGATCTCCGGCCACTTGTCGGCGTCCTCGGGCCGAACCTTGAACTTGGCCGTGATAAAGATCATCAGTCCTCCTTGGCTGACC
Source organism: Streptosporangiaceae bacterium (assembly GCA_049284535.1). Classification (GTDB taxonomy): domain Bacteria; phylum Actinomycetota; class Actinomycetes; order Streptosporangiales; family Streptosporangiaceae; genus Palsa-504. The sequence continues at coordinate 962 of JBAPYC010001011.1, read as the reverse complement.
GTACTGGGGCTGACCGTACTGGGGCTGACCGTACTGGGGCTGGCCGCACTGGGGCTGACCGCATGGGCGCTGGCCGCATCGGTACCCATGATCCCGCAGTCCCGGCGGACGGTGTCAAGCGACCGGGTGTCTCACCTCCAGACACCTGCGCCCGCCAGGTCACACGCTGGCCTGGTAGTGCGCCACCGCGTCCTCGTCCCACTCCAGCCCGTTGCCGGGCACGTCGGGCAGGTACAGCAGGCCGTCCCGGACCTCAAACGGGCGCGCCAGTATTGGGTCCGCCCAGTCCTGCCACTCCAGCCACTGCGCGGTGGGCGTGACCCGGAGCAGGTGCCCGGAGACCTCCGGGTACAGGTGCGAGGACAGCGGCAGGCCGGCCACGTCGGCGATCGCGGCCGCCTGCAGCCAGCCGGTCACCCCGCCGATCCGCATCAGGTCCGGCATGACCAGGTCGCAGGCCCGGGCCCGGATGGCGTCGGACATGGCCCGCGGGCCGTAGAAGTTCTCCCCGAGCATGACCGGGGTGGCCAGGTCGGCGGCCAGCCGGGCGTGCCCGTCCAGGTCGTCGTAGCGCAGCGGCTCCTCGATCCAGGCCAGGCCCTCCCCGTCCAGCGCGCGGCAGCGCTCCAGCGCCTGGCCGAAGGTCAGCCCCTGGTTGTAGTCCGCGACCAGCGTGACCTCCTCCCCCACGGCAGCCCGCACCCGGCGCACCGCGGCCAGGTCGTCGGCGGCCGAATCCCGGCCGACCCGGACCTTCAGCCCGGTGAACCCGCGCTCGGCCAGCAGCTCCAGGGCCTCGTCGGCCACCTCCTCCGGCGGGATCAGGCCCAGGCCGTTGCTGTTGTAGGCCGGCACCGGGGCAAGCGTCCCGCCCAGCAGGACGGCCAGTGGCAGCCCGGCCGCCTGGGCCAGCGCGTCCCACAGCGCGATGTCCAGCCCGGCCACGGCGGCCAGCGCCAGCC
>JBAPYC010001010.1:0-3963 GCA_049284535.1 Streptosporangiaceae bacterium | reverse complement strand
CGAGCGCTGGGAGTCCCTGGCCGCCATCGCCCAGCTGGCCGACGACCTGTACGCCGAGCGCCCGGAGGCGACGCTGGGCGAGTTCTCCGCCGAACTGACCCAGCGGGCCGAGATCGGCCACGCCCCGGCCGTGGACGGGGTGACGCTGGCATCCATCCACGCGGCCAAGGGCCTGGAATGGGACGCGGTGCTGCTGCCCGCCCTGCACGAGGGAATGATGCCGATCGTGCACGCCAAGACGCCGCAGGCCGTCGAGGAGGAACGGCGGCTGCTGTACGTGGCGGTGACCCGTGCCCGCGAGCACCTGTACCTGTCCTGGTGCCCGAGCCGGACGCCTGGCGGCCGGGCCCGGGGAGCCTCGCCGTCCAGAGGGCGGCAGCGGTCGCGTTTCCTGGACGGCATCCGGCTCGGCGCTAAGAGCAAGGGCCGAGAGCAAGGGCCGCTAAAAACACCGGGCCGATGAGAGTATGAGCCCCATGGACAAGGCGCTGGATGAATTGCTCGATCTGCTCGACCTCGAGCAGATCGAGGTGAATATCTTCCGCGGCCGCAGTCCCGACGAGACCGCTCAGCGCGTGTTCGGCGGCCAGGTAGCCGGGCAGGCGCTGGTCGCCGTCGGCCGGACCGTGCCCGCCGACCGGCCGGTGCACTCGCTCCACGCCTACTTCATCCGGCCCGGCGATCCCGCCGTGCCGATCGTCTACATCGTGGACCGCGTCCGCGACGGGCGGTCCTTCACCACCCGCCGGGTCTCGGCCATCCAGCATGGCAAGACCATCTTCACCCTGTCCGCGTCGTTCCACCATTCCGAGCCCGGTCCCGAGCACGCCGACCCGATGCCGGAGGCGCCGCCGCCGGAGCAGGTCGAGCGCACCGAGGACCGGCTGCGCCGCACCCTGGGGGAGGCCACGGCCCGGCGCTCCCGCCTTCCGATCGACCTGCGCTCGATCGGCCCGATGTCGATCGAGGCGGCGCAGGACCCGGCGCTGCGCACCACCCGGAACATGATCTGGCTCCGGGTCGAGGGCGAGCTCCCGGACGACCCGCTGCTGCACGTGTGCCTGATGACGTACGCCTCGGACCTGACGCTGCTCGACTCGGTGCTGACCGGGCACGGCCTGTCCTGGGCCGATGGCCGCACCATGGGGGCGAGCCTGGATCATGCGATGTGGTTCCACCGCCCGTTCCGGGCCGACCGCTGGCTGCTGTATGTGCAGGAGTCGCCGGTGGCTTACGGCGGCCGCGGGCTGGCCCGCGGCCAGGTGTTCACCGCAGACGGCGAACTGGTGGTGTCGGTCATGCAGGAAGGCCTGATCCGCACCGGCCGGCATTGACCCTGCTGGCACTGACCCGGGCCGGCGCTGATCCGGCCGGCACTGATCCGGCGGCACTGATCCGGGCCGGCACTGATCCGGCGGCACTGATCCGGGCCGGCGCTTATACCCTGGCGGTCCGCGTGCCTGACCTGCGGCCCCGCAAGATCGTAAAATCGCAGGTCAAAAAACTGTTGCCCCCTATAGGGGGCAACACTTACGCTTCCTACATGTCTTTGGGCTAGTTGTCGAACGCTCCTGGGAAGGAGGTGCCCGCTGTGATGAACATCAACACGAGTGCTCTGCCCGAGCCGACGTGGTCTTCGCCTCTGGGTGCCTTCGGCCTGCGTTCCGGCTCCGCTCTCACTCCCGGCCTCGGCTTCCCGGGCACCAGTGTGCCCGCCGCCGGCCGGTGCGCTGCTCCGCACGCCGTTCCGCGCGTCCGGGGCAAGGTCGCGTCCGTTACGCCGCCGATCGGGCTGGACGTCGTTCCGGCTCTTATTGGCCAGACGAATATCCACAACTACATGACCGGCGTTCTTGCCGCCACCGGCGAGGGCGCATCGGGTCCACCACCCTATAGGGAACCGGTCTAAAAAGACCGGCCAAAATCCCCTTGAGGCCACGGACCCGAGAACTGGGTCCGTGGCCCTAGCTATGTAAAGGGCCTAGGTCCCTCGGACGGGCGAGAAATCGCGTGACGACAACTAGGACCGGCAAGCGAGAGGGGATGGCACCGATGCATTGGCGCGATGCCACCGTCGGCGGGACGAGCGCAACGGGGTTCGAGGCGCTCGGATCTGTCACGGCGCGGCAGGAGCCAGACGTCAGGCAGGCAATCGACCAGGTTCAGCCTCAGGTCGGCGGGTTCGTGCTAGCCGGGTCGGCTGACACGCTCCCGGTTGGCCTGGATCTTCCGTGCACGGAGGACCCGGAACTGTTCTTCGCGGAATCTCCCGAGGATGTGGAGACCGCCAAGGCCATGTGCCGGGGCTGTAAGGCCAGGCTGGCCTGCCTGAGCGGTGCGCTCGAGCGCAGGGAGCCATGGGGCGTCTGGGGCGGCGAGCTCCTGCTGCGCGGCGCAATCGTGCCGCGCAAGCGCCCACGGGGACGTCCACGTAAGACCGAAGTGGCAGCGTAAGCCAGCCACACCATCATCAGATTGTGGCCGCGCGGTCAACGGGGGCCGCGCGGCCTGGAAAGCACACAATGCACACAACGGAGTGGTCAGCAATGCAAATCGAACAGCTCGCAAGAGACCGAATGCGTAGCAATATGGAAATGGCGGACCACCTGCGCTGCGGGCGCAAGGTACAGACCGTTCGCCGGGCCCAGCGTCTCGAGCGCAAAGCGGAACGCCGGATGCTCGCGGCCTGGCGCCGCGCCGCCGAACTGCACAACGTCATAGAGTCTTTCGAATACTGAGTCACCGAGTCAGTCGAGTACTGAGTCATCGTGTCCGCCGGACACCGGCAACCACGGGATCCCCGGAAAACCTCCGGGGATCCCGTCGTCTTCCGCCACGAAAGTAATCCCTCCCCGCGAAGCACTCTCTCTACGATCGCAAAGACTTGGTACGCGATATGTGATGCACGCGTGATCTTCACTGGATCTATTCGCCTGTCGGGAGGATGCGGGCAGACTGGGTATGCCAGCATGGACCGCATGCCTCCCGTTCCCGAAAGTGGCGCTCTGCCGGCCAATCCGCCCAGGGTCAACGACTATGACATCCTCGCTGAGGCGTACACGGCCGAGAACGAGGCCAGCCTCATAAATGCCTATTACGCGCGGCCCGCGATTCTGGCCCTGGCCGGGGACGTGGCCGGCCGCCGGGTCCTCGACGCAGGCTGCGGCTCCGGTCCGCTGTTCGCGGCGCTGCGCGACCGGGGCGCCATCGTGACCGGCTTCGACTCCAGCGCCGGGATGCTGGAGCAGGCCCGGCAGCGGCTCGGTGACGACGCGGACCTGCAGGTGGCCGCCCTGGGCAGCCCACTGCCGTTCGCCGACGGCGCGTTCGACGATGTCATCGCGGCCCTGGTACTGCATTATCTGGAGGACTGGGGGCCTGCGCTGGATGAGCTGCGGCGGGTGCTGAAGCCCGGCGGTCGGCTGATCGTGTCCGTCGACCATCCCTTTGCCATCCACGGGATCCAGCGCGCGGCCGGGCGCAAGACCGACTATTTCGCCACCTACAACTGGACCGAGGACTGGATCATGGGCGGCCAGACCGTCCCGATGAGCTTCTGGAACCGGCCGCTGCACGCGATGACCGACGCCTTCACCGCAGCCGGCTTCCGGATCTCCGTCATCAGCGAACCGCACCCGGTGCCGGAAGCCTGCGAGCTGTTCCCCGACCAGCTCGCGGGCATGCCGAGCTTCCTGTGCTTCCTGTTCTTCGTCCTGCACGCCGACTGACTGCCGCGTTCTTTGCCAACCAGGATTTGGCGGCGACACAGTTTCCGGTAAGGCAACTCGGCCAATCGCGATCTGCTTAACTCCGCGAGCACGCAAACATAGCCACCCGGACCCTTCGCGATCATGCTTTTCCCGCCGCGAAAGCGTTTTCTTCATGATCGCGAAGGGTTTTATCCCCAAAAACGACATAAAAGTCTTCGCGATCATGAAATCCCCCGGCGCCCCACTATCATAG
>JBAPYC010001009.1:0-4357 GCA_049284535.1 Streptosporangiaceae bacterium | reverse complement strand
GCTTGTACCGGAGCGGGCGTCCCGGCCGCCGCTTGTGCCGGAGCGGGCGTCCCGGCCGCCGCCGCTCGCAGCGGGGCGGGGGGCAGATCCCCGGCCCGTTCGGCCTTGCTCGGGCGGGCGGCCGGAGCGGTCCTGCTCGCGCGGGCGGCCGCCGGCCGGACGCGGTCCTTCTTCGTCCAGGCGCAGGGTGAGCGAGATCCGGTGCCGGGGCACATCGATGGACAGCACCTTGACCCGGACCACGTCGCCGGACTTGACCACGGTGTGGGGGTCAGAGACGAAGTTCCGCGACATGGCCGACACGTGCACCAGGCCGTCCTGGTGCACCCCGACGTCGACGAACGCGCCGAACGCGGCCACGTTGGTGACCACGCCCTCCAGCACCATGCCAGGCTCCAGGTCCTCAAGCTTCTCGATGCCCTCGGCGAAGGTCGCGGTGGCGAAGGCCGGGCGCGGGTCGCGGCCCGGCTTCTCCAGCTCGCGCAGGATGTCGGTGACGGTGGGCACACCGAACCGCTCGTCGGTGAACTCCTGCGGCCGCAGGCCCCGCAGCACGGCGGTGCTGCCGATCAGCTTGCCCGCGGACTCCCCGGTCGCGGTCAGGATGCGGCGGACCACCGGGTAGGCCTCGGGGTGCACCCCGGAGGCATCCAGCGGGTCGTCGCCGCCGCGGATGCGCAGGAAGCCGGCGCACTGCTCGAACGCCTTCGGGCCGAGCCGGGGCACCTGGAGCAGCTGCTGGCGAGTGCGGAACGGCCCCTCGGCGTCGCGCCGGGCCACGATGCCCGCGGCCAGCCCCGGCGTGACCCCGGACACCCGGGACAGCAGTGGCTGCGAGGCGGTATTCAGGTCCACGCCGACCGCGTTCACGCAGTCCTCGACCACGGCATCCAGCGAGTGCGACAGCTTGCCCTCGGCCACGTCGTGCTGATACTGGCCCACGCCGATCGACTTGGGGTCGATCTTGACCAGTTCGGCCAGCGGATCTTGCAGCCGCCTGGCGATGGACACCGCACCGCGCAACGAGACGTCCATACCGGGGAGCTCGGCCGAGGCGTACGCCGACGCCGAGTAGACGCTGGCGCCGGCCTCGGAGACCACGACCTTGGTCAGGTTGAGGTCCGGGTGGCGCTTGATCAGCTCGGCAGCCAGCCGGTCAGTCTCCCGCGAGGCGGTGCCGTTGCCGATGGCGATCAGCTCGGCGCGGTGCTGGCGGGCCAGCTTGGCCAGCGTGGCCAGGGCCTCGTCCCAGCGCCGCTGGGGCTCGTGCGGGTAGATGGCGGTAGTGTCCAGGACCTTGCCGGTGGCGTCGGTGACGGCGACCTTGACCCCGGTCCGGAAGCCCGGGTCCAGGCCGATGGTGGTACGGGCCCCGGCCGGGGCGGCCAGCAGCAGGTCACGCAAGTTGGCCGCGAACACCCGGACGGCCTCGTCCTCACCCCGCTGCCACAGCCGGACCCGCATGTCCACGCTCAGGTGGGTCAGGATCCGGGTGCGCCAGGCCCAGTGCACGCTGGCTTTGAGCCACTGGTCGGCGGGCCGGCCCTGGGCAGCGATGCCGAACCGCTCCGCGATGCTGGCCTCGATCTCCTCATCGCCCGCGCCGGGCTCCAGCGTGAGGTCGAGGACCTCCTCCTTCTCCCCGCGGAACAGGGCGAGCACCCGGTGCGCGGGCAGCCGCGCGAAAGGCTCGCTGAACTCGAAGTAGTCGGCGAACTTGGCGCCCGTCTCCTGCTGGCCCTCGCGGACTCCGGAGCTGAGCGAACCGCGGGCGGCCATGGCCTCGCGCAGCTCGCCCAGCAGGTCGGCGTCCTCGGCGAAACGCTCGACCAGGATGGCCCGGGCACCTTCGAGGGCAGCGGCGGCGTCGGCCACGCCCTTTCCCCCGTCCACGAAGCCGGCCGCCTCGGCCTGCGGGTCGCGTGCCGGGTCCGCCAGCAGCAGCTCGGCCAGCGGCTCCAGCCCGGCCTCGCGGGCGATCTGGGCCTTGGTGCGCCGCTTCGGCTTGTAGGGCAGGTAGAGGTCCTCCAGCCGGGCCTTGGAGTCGGCCGCCTGGATCTGGGCCTCGAGCTCACCGGTCAGCTTGCCCTGAGCCTCGATCTCGGTGAGGATCGCAGCCCGCCGTTCGTCAAGTTCGCGCAGGTAGCGCAGGCGCTCCTCGAGCGTGCGCAGCTGAGCGTCGTCGAGGGTGCCGGTCGCCTCCTTGCGGTATCTGGCGATGAACGGCACCGTGGCCCCGCCGTCGAGGAGGTCGACCGCGGCGCTGACCTGGCGGACGGCCACGCCGAGCTCGGCGGCGATGCGCTGGTCCACGGACTGGGGCGCTGGCTGGGGCGCTGATTGGGTCTGCGTCACCAAAGTATTGTGCCAGCGCGCCCCGGGCGCGCCGTCCGGTCTAGGCAGGCGTGTAGCGGTTGACGACCACGCCGTCCGGGCCGACGGGCATGCTGCCGGCCAGATTCAGCCTGGTCAGCTTCACGTCGTCGAACAGGCGACGGCCGCTGCCCAGGACGACAGGGAAAACCATCAGCCGGTACTCATCGACCAGGCCTGCATCGGTCAGGCCGCGGACGAGCTGGCCGCTGCCGGCCACCAGGATGTCCCCGGTGTAGCGGTCCTTGAGCCCGGCGACGTCGGATAGGCCGATGACCGTGCTGTTGGTCCAGGACGCGTCGGTCAGGGTCGAGGAGACCACATACTTCGGCATCTCGTTCATCTTGACCGCGAAGCCCTGCTCGTCGGTGATGGACGGCCAGGCCTTGGCAAAGCCCTCGTAGGTGATCCGGCCGAGCAGCTGGGCGTCGGAGGCCTTCAGCTCCTCCAGCTTGAAGGCGTCGCCGTCCTCGCCCCGGTTGAAGCTGACCGACCAGCCGCCGTGCTCAAAGCCCTCAGCCCCGCCCGGGTCCTCGAAGACGCCGTCCAGCGAGACGAATTCCGTTACCACGATCCTGCCCATGGTCTCTCTCCCCTTTGTTTAGCCTGCGACGGCTTGTTTCGCCTGCGGTGGCTTGTTGGCCTGCGGCGGCTTTCGCGAACGTAGACCGGGCCAGACCGGGGAAATCATCGGCACGGCCCAGCTCGCGGTGAGCGTGATCGAAAGGCGTCAAAATCATGACCTCGGGTCAGAATGCCCTGAAATCCGGGCAGAGCGACCCATGATTATGGAAATAGGATCAAATGACCCACGAAACCTGAGGCCTGCGACCCGGCTCAGCGACCCGGGGGCCGGGGCGAGATCCGGTCCGGGCTGACCAGGACCGCAAGGCGGCGCTCCTCGGCCATGACCCGGTCGTAGGTGGCGAAGTCGTCGTGCGTCCCGCCCGCCGCGGTGAAGATCTCCCGGAGCAGCAGGCGGAGCCGCTCGGCGTCTACCCCGGGCAGCGGGTCGTCGGGTCCGGCTAGCTCGACCGGGCCCTCGGCCGAGGCCCACTGCCAGCCGGCGCGCACCACCACAGTGGCACGCGGGCGGGCCCGCAGGTTGGCGACCCGGTGGGCGTCCCCGCGGCTGACCAGGCCGACCACCTGCTCCCCGGTCACGGGATGCGGCAGCACCCCCGCGTTCACCACCGACGACTGGATGGTCCCGTCTGGCCGCAGCGTGGACACGACACACAGGCCGTGATCCCCCTCGACCAGCCCGGCAAATTCCTCGAGTCCGCTCACCGCCGAAGCGTAACGCAGAGCCCGCAGGCGCGGGCAGGGCGGTCATAGCTTCACTCCGGGTCGTCGGGAGCCGTTACCGGAGCGAGCAGCTCGATGACCTGGTCCTGGCCAGGTCCAGGTTGTCCTCCATGGCCGCGACGTGCAGCGCGGTCTGCCACGGGTCGCTGGCGGGCGCGTCCGACGCGCCGGCACGCAGCCCGAGTGGTACAGCGGGTCCTGCTTACCGGCCGACCCGGAAACGTGACCGGATACCCGCTCAGCTCCGGTGCCACGGCTCCCAGCGCCCCACGCAGCGCCGCCACCGAGCACTCAGCCAGCCATACGATGACCCAGGACGACACGGCCTCGGATCCCTTCTCGCGGTCGGGGCAACGCGGGCGTTCCCGGCCCCGAGGATGTGCCGTCAGCGGTTGCGACGACCAGCACCACGCCGGCCTGCTGCCCCGGGCCGGCCGACGCACGTTGCGTTCGTCGCCGAGCAGCCAGAGAAGCGCCGTTCAGGAACAAGAGGTGAGCAGCAAATGCCGGCGACGTTGAAGTTGACGCATGAGGCAATCGGAGCGGAGGTCCGTCGTGGCCCGTACGACGTCGTGGTCGACGGTGAGCGGGTCGGGTCGGTCGAAATGAACCACACGATCGAGATACCAGTCGAGCCTGGACGTCACACCGTGCAAGTTCGCAATGGACGAAACTC
>JBAPYC010001008.1:0-2667 GCA_049284535.1 Streptosporangiaceae bacterium | reverse complement strand
GGCCGGTTACCTGGCCGGCGGCCGGGCGGCGCTGGCCGCGATCCGGGCCCAGCAGTACGACGTGCTGCGGGGCACCCCGCGGCCGCGCAAGCCCCGGCTGGCCGCCGAACTGGCCCGGGCATACGTGAGAGGGAGGTGAGCAGGCGCTAGTGGAACTCAGCGAGGCGTATCGCGAATGCGAGCGGATCACCTGGACGCAGGCCAGGAACTTCGCGTACGGCATCAGGCTGCTGCCGCCGCACAAGCGGCGCGGGCTCGCCGTCCTGTACGCGTTCGCCCGGCGCATCGACGACATCGGCGACGGTGACCTGCCCGCCGGGCAGAAGATCGCCGAGCTGGAGCAGGCCCGCCGGTCCGTGCTCAGCCTGGACGAGCAGGACGGCACGGATCCGGTGCTGCTCGCGCTGGCCGATACCAAGCGGAACTTTCCGCTGGTCCCGATCGAGGCCTTCGGCGAGCTCATCGACGGCTGCGTGGCCGACGTGCGCGGCACCCGCTATGAGACCTTCGAGGACCTGCACCACTACTGCCGCTGCGTGGCGGGCTCCGTCGGCCGGCTGTCGCTGGGCATCTTCGGCACCCGCGGGGACCAGGCCGAGGCGGTCAAGCTATCGGACGACCTGGGCGTGGCCCTGCAGCTGACCAACATCCTGCGCGACATCCGCGAGGACTACGGCAACGGCCGCATCTACCTGCCCGCCGAGGACCTGGCCAAGTTCGGTGTTGAAGGTGCTGACCTCGGGGGGAGCGATCCCCCCCAGACCCCCCCTGCTCATGGGGGGGCTGCCCGCCCCCCCATACCCCCTGGGCCCCCCGGGCCGGAGCTCATCAGGCTCGTCGAGTTCGAGGTCGAGCGCGCGCGGGACTGGTACGCCATCGGGTGGAAGCTGCTGCCCATGCTCGACCGCCGCAGCGCCGCCTGCACCGGCGCCATGGCCGGTATCTACCGCCGCCTGCTCGAGCAGATCGCGGCCGATCCCGCGGCCGTCCTGACCCGCCGGGTGTCACTGTCGCCGCAGCAGAAGCTCACGGTCGCGGTCAAGGCCCTGGCCGGGAGGTTCCGGTGAAGGCCGTCGTCGTCGGAGGCGGCCTGGCCGGCATCACCGCCGCCATCGCCCTGGCCGAGACCGGCCACGACGTCACCCTGCTCGAGGCCCGGCCCCGCCTCGGGGGCGCCACCTGCTCATTCAACCGGGATGGCCTGGTCGTCGACACCGGCCAGCACGTCTTCCTGGGCTGCTGTGACGCCTACCGCGGCCTGCTCGGCAAGCTCGGCATGACCGCGCACGCCCCCCTGCAGGACCGCTTCGACGTGACCGTCCTCGCCCCCGGAGGCTCTGCTGGCCCGGGAGGGCCGACTCCCCGCAGCGCTAGGCTCCGCCGCACCGCGTTCCCCGGCCCGTTGCATATGCTGCCCGCCCTGGCCAGGTATCCGTTCCTGACTTTGGCCGAACGGGCCCGGGTTAGCCGTCCCGCCCTGGCCATGCGCTTCGTCGACCCGGCCGCTCCCGCTACCGACCAGCAGCGGTTCGGTGACTGGCTCGAAGCCCACGGGCAGGACGAACGGGCCCGGCGCGGGTTGTGGGATCTGTTCACCGTCTCCGCCCTGAACATCGCGGGCGACGACGCCTCGCTGGCCCTGGCCGCCACCGTGGTCAAGACCGGCTTGCTGGGCAAGAACAGCGCGGCCGACATCGGCGTGGCCGGCCTGCCCCTGGGCGAGCTGCACGGCGACGCCGGCGCGAACCTGCTGACCAAGCTGGGTGCCCAGGTCATCATGGGCGCCAAGGTGACCGGCATCGAGTCCGGCGACGGCTTCCGCGTGGTCCTGAACACGGGGGAGCAGCTCAGCGCGGACGCGGTCGTGCTGGCCGTGCCGCACGACAAGGCCGCGCCGCTGATGCCGCCGGGCGCCCTGACGCGCCAGACGGTGGCGGGCTGGGCGGGGCTGGGTGCCTCGCCCATCGTCAACGTGCACGTGATCTACGACCGCCAGGTCACGGATCTGCCCTTCGCCGCCGCGATCGACTCCCCGGTGCAGTGGGTCTTCGACCGGACCCGCATCTCGGGGCTCAATGCCTCTGACCACGGGGCGTCGTCGAAGTGGGGGCCGGGGCACCAGTACCTGGCCATCTCGCTGTCGGCCGCGGATGAGTACGCCGAGGTGCCCGCGGCCCGGCTGCGCGAGCAGTTCGTGCCCGCGCTGGCCGAACTCTTCCCGGCCGCCCGCGATGCCCGGGTGGCCGAGTTCTTCGTCACCCGGGAGCGGCGGGCCACCTTCCGCCAGACCCCGGGCACCGCCGCGCTGCGGCCGCCGGCCCGCACCCAGCTGCCGGGCCTGGTCCTGGCGGGCGCGTGGACCGACACCGGCTGGCCGGACACGATGGAGGGCGCGGTGCGCAGCGGCCTGACCGCGGCCATCGAACTGCGCCGGAGCTTGGCTACTTCCGCCATAGAGATTGGGGAACGTCAGTGACTGCTGTAATGCCTGAGGGCGTGGCCCTGGCCCGGGACCTGGTCGGTCCCGCGATGGAATCCGCGATCGCCCGGCTCACCCCGGACGTGCGCGCGGTCGCCGCTTACCACCTCGGCTTCACTGACGCCCAGGGGCGGCCGACCGGCAGCGGCAGCGGCGGCAAGGCGCTGCGGCCCGCTCTGGCCCTGCTG
>JBAPYC010001007.1:0-4841 GCA_049284535.1 Streptosporangiaceae bacterium | reverse complement strand
CGCGTACCCGGTCCGGCTCGGGCACGGCGACGCGGAGCGGATCCGGCAGCCGGGGCGGCTCCGGCGGCAAGGCGCCAGCCCGCAAACCCGCGAGCGGCAAGACAGGGCAGAACCGGGCCCGTTCGGGTCAGGCAAAGCGCCGGCCTGCCGCCAGCGGGAAGGGACGCACCGGCAGGGGCCGGCCCAGGACCCCCCCGCCGCGCAGGTCGCACGATCCGGTCGTGATCCTGATCGGCTGGATCGGCCGGACCATCGCGGCCGCCTGGATGCTGCTGGCCGGGTCGGTCGGCTTCACGGCCCGGGCCGCCGGCCGCGGCGCCCGGGATCTGGACCCGCACCACCGGCGGGACGGGCTGGGGCTGCTGACGCTGGGTGTGGCCATCCTGCTCGCGGCCAGCCTGTGGGCCCGGATGAGCAACGCGGTTGGCCATGGCATCCACACCGCGGCGCTGACCGCCTTCGGCTCGCTGTCCTGGGTCATTCCCGCGCTTGTGGCCTTGCTGGCCTGGCGTTTCCTGCGGCACCCAGACCGCAACTCCGAGACCGCGCGGGCGGCCATTGGCTGGACCGCCCTGCTCATCGGCCTGGTCGGGCTCATGGAAATCGCCAAGGGTACGCCGCACCCCTCCGACGGCGCCCGGGCCATGCACCTGGCCGGCGGTTACATCGGCTACGCGGTGGCCGGCCCGCTGGCCGGGGCGGTCACGCCCTGGGTGGCCGCGCCGCTGCTGGTCCTGCTGTCCGCGTTCGGTGTGCTGGTCATCAGCGGCACCCCGCTGCACCGGGTGCCTGAGCGGATCCGCGAGCTGCGCGACACGTTCGGGCACACCGATCCGGACGAGTTCGTCTATGACGACGAGCTGGACATCGACGGGGATTACGAGACCGGGACGGGCAGCACGGCCCGCAGGGTCCGCGGCCAGATCGCCAAGCAGATCAGGCTCAAGCCCGCCATCGAGGCCGGGGAGCACGTCAAGCCCTACGACACGCCGCTGATCGATGCCGACAAGATGGGGGGCGACAAGAAGCGCGGGTCTGCCAGGCCGCACCGGGACGGCAGCGACGGTCTGGCCGAGGCGCTCGAATTCGGCCAGCACCACGAGCCACCGCCTGTCGTCAAGGATTCCACCCCGCCGCCGGAACCGCCCATCGAGATCAAGCCCTCGGCCCCGCTGCGCCAGCCTGAGCAGCTCACCCTGACCGGGGACGCGGTGGCGTACACGCTGCCGCCGACCGCGCTGCTGAAGCCGGGCTCCGCGCCCAAGGCACGGACCCGGGCCAACGACATCGTGGTGGCGGCGCTGTCGGAGGTGCTGGAGCAGTTCCAGGTGGACGCCCAGGTGACGGGGTTCAGCCGGGGGCCGACGGTGACCCGGTATGAGATCGAGCTTGGTCCGGCGGTCAAGGTGGAGCGGGTCACCGCGCTGAGTAAGAACATCTCCTACGCGGTCAAGTCCGCGGATGTGCGGATCATCTCGCCGATCCCGGGCAGGTCCGCGATCGGCGTGGAGATCCCGAACACCGACAAGGAGGTCGTCAGCCTGGGGGATGTGCTCAAGTCCCAGGTGGCGGTCTCGGATCATCACCCGATGGTGGTGGGGCTCGGCAAGGACGTCGAGGGCCGCGTGATGGTGGCGAACCTGGCCAAGATGCCGCACGTGCTCATTGCCGGAGCTACGGGCGCCGGCAAAAGTGTCTGCCTCAATGGGCTGATCACCTCGATCCTGGTCCGGGCCGCGCCGGATGAGGTGCGGATGATCCTGATCGACCCCAAGCGGGTCGAGCTGACCATCTACGACGGGATCCCGCACCTGATCACGCCGATCATCACCAACCCCAAGAAGGCCGCTGAGGCGCTGGACTGGGTGGTCGGGGAGATGGAGCGCCGCTATGACGACCTGGCCGCGTCCGGGTTCCGGCACGTCGACGACTTCAACAAGGCGGTCCGGGCCGGACAGCTCAAGCCGCCGCCGGGCAGCGAGCGGGTGTATCTGCCGTACCCCTACCTGCTGGTCATCGTCGACGAGCTCGCGGACCTGATGATGGTGGCCCCGCGCGACGTCGAGGATTCCGTGGTCCGGATCACCCAGCTGGCCCGGGCGGCCGGCATCCACCTGGTGCTGGCCACCCAGCGGCCCAGCGTGGACGTGGTGACCGGCCTGATCAAGGCCAACGTCCCGTCCCGGCTGGCGTTCTCCACCTCCTCCCTGGCCGACTCGCGGGTCATCCTGGACCAGCCGGGAGCGGAGAAGCTGGTCGGTCAGGGCGACGCGCTGTTCCTGCCAATGGGCGCGTCCAAGCCGATAAGGCTGCAGAACGCGTTCGTGTCGGAGAAGGAAATCCGCGACATCGTCGCGCACTGCAAGAAGCAGTCCGAGCCCGAGTACCGCGAGGACGTCGCGGTCGCGAAGGAATCAACCCGGGAGATCGACTCGGATATCGGCGACGACCTGGACCTGATGATCCAGGCGGCGGAGCTGATAATTTCCACTCAGTTCGGGTCCACGTCGATGCTGCAGCGTAAGCTGCGGGTCGGTTTCGCCAAGGCCGGGCGGTTGATGGACCTGCTCGAGAGCCGGCGCATCGTCGGTCCCAGTGAGGGCTCCAAGGCCCGGGACGTGCTGGTCAGGCCCGAGGACCTGGACGCGACGATAGATTCGCTGCGCGGCAGTTAAACTCAGCTCTTAACGCCAGCCTCACGTTCACCGTTTCCTCATGTTCGGCTGTCTACACTTGGTGATGCCCCCCGCACCCGGGGAAAGGTCCCCGGACCCTTTTTGTCGCGACTGAAGCATGTGGAGGCGGCGTGAGCATCGGTGACACGCTGGCGGACTCGCGCCGTCAGGCCGGTCTCACCATCACCGAGGTCAGCCGGCAGACCCGGATCCGTGAGGCCATCATCCGGGACATCGAGAAGGGCGATTTCGCCGCGTGCGGCGGCGACTTCTACGCCCGCGGTCACATCCGCAGCATCGCCGGCGCGGTCGGCGCCGATCCGGTCCCGCTGATCCGCGAGTACGACGCCGAGCACGGCCCGCCCGGCGCGATCCGGGCCGCCGACATCTTCGAGCCGTCCACCCCAATCAAGATCCGCGAGCGGCGGCGCGGCCCCAGTATGACCATGATCGTGGTCGTGGTGCTGCTGGCCATCATCGGGTTCAGTTCTTACCGGCTGATCAGCTCGCACCACAGGACCGCGCGGCCGCTGGCCGCCGCCACCCCGAGCCACCGGGTCACGGCCAGCGCCCGGCCGAGCGCGCACCCGAGCCCGACACCGACGCCGTCGGCTACCCGGCCCGACGACGTGGTGATCCAGCTGACCGCCAGCGAGGACTGCTGGGTCTTGCTCACCAGCAGCACCGACGGCTCCCAGATCTACATGGGGGTCGTGCCGGCGGGCAGCTCGAAGAGCTGGACCGAGAAAAAGGCCGTGGACGTGCGGCTGGGCAACCCGGGCGGTGTCGTGCTCACCGTGAACGGCAAGAAGCAGACCACCGATGCCACCACCCCGGTGACGCTCAGCTTCAGTCCGAAGTCGATGAGCCAGTGATCATAGGTAGGCTCTGCGTGTGTCCCCACGTTCCGAGTCCGCTCCTTCCGCTCCGCGTACCGTCAGCCTGGTCACCCTCGGCTGCGCGCGCAACGAAGTCGATTCCGAAGAGCTCGCTGCCCGCCTGACCGCGTCCGGCTGGGACCTGACCTCGGCGGACGACGCCAGCGTGGTGCTGGTGAATACGTGCGGGTTCATCCAGGCGGCCAAGCAGGAGTCCATCGACGAGCTGCTGGCGGCCGCGGACTCCGGGGCCAAGGTCGCTGCCGTCGGCTGCATGGCCGAGCGCTACGGCGCCGACCTGGCGGACGAGCTGTCCGAGGCGCAGGTCCTCAGCTTCGACGACTACACCGACATCGGCACCCGCCTGGACGACGTGCTGGCCGGCCGCAAGCGCCCGGCGCACACCGCCCGGGACCGCCGCAAGCTGCTGCCCATCAGCCCCGCCGACCGCCAGCCTGCCACCCGCCAGCAGGGCCTCCAGGACCCGCACCAGGACCAGCGCAAGCCCGAACCGCACGCCGGCCCGGCCGCGCCGTGGACCGGCCCGGACGGCGGCGTGTTCCGGCGGCGGCTGTCTGGCGGCGTCGTGGCCCCGCTGAAGATCGCGTCCGGCTGCGACCGGCGCTGCACCTTCTGCGCCATCCCGTCCTTCCGCGGCGCGTTCGTGTCCCGTCGGCCGCTCGAGATCGTCGCCGAAGCTCGCTGGCTGGCCGACAGCGGCGTCCGCGAGCTGGTGCTGGTCAGCGAGAACTCCACCTCCTACGGCAAGGACCTGGGTGACCTGAGGCTGCTCGAGGAACTGCTGCCCGACCTGGCCGGGATCGAGGGCATCGAGCGGATCAGGGTCAGCTACCTGCAGCCCGCCGAGCTGCGCCCGGGCCTGCTCGAGGTGATCGCCGCCACCCCCGGGGTGGCG
Organism: Streptosporangiaceae bacterium; assembly: GCA_049284535.1. GTDB lineage: Bacteria > Actinomycetota > Actinomycetes > Streptosporangiales > Streptosporangiaceae > Palsa-504. Next base: position 372 of record JBAPYC010001007.1, on the reverse strand, counting down.
CCCTACTTCGATCTGTCCTTCCAGCACGCCAGCGGGCGGGTGCTGCGGGCCATGCGCCGGTTCGGTGACCGGGAGCGGTTCTTGACGCTGGTGGACCAGATCAGGGACAAGTGCCCGGAGGCGGGCGTGCGGTCCAACTTCATCGTGGGCTTCCCCGGAGAGACAGCCGACGACCTGCGCGAGCTCGAGCTGTTCCTGAGCAGCGCCGGGCTCGACGCCATCGGCATGTTCGGCTACTCCGACGAGGACGGCACCGAGGCGGCCACCCTGCCCGGCCAGCTGGAGGCGGCGGAGATCGCCCGCCGGGTCGAGGAGTTCGCCGGGCTGGCCGATGAGCTTATGAACCAGCGCGCCGAGAGCCGGATTGGCGAG
>JBAPYC010001006.1:0-9077 GCA_049284535.1 Streptosporangiaceae bacterium | reverse complement strand
GGGCGCCCCCGCGCCGGCCGGGCCCTGCGTTTCCGTGTCCCCGCGCGCCGGGCCCCCGTTCGAGCCGGCACGGATTGGGGCGGTCATGGCCGACTCAGGCAACGTGCCGCGCGGCGGGCACCTGTCCCGGCTCAACGGCCACCGCGTCCTCAGCCGGCCCGGCCAGGAACGAGCCGTCCACGTAGTCGGGAATGACGGGAATCGCAAACCCGTCGCCCGCCTCCGCCTGAGCGCCCCCGTGCTTGGCGGCCCGCCGGAGCCTGCTCGCCGTCCGGGCTAGTGTGGCCTTGCGTGCCTGCTCCCTCATGTCGCGGCCGCGTTGCGAGGTCATTTCACGGTAGATCTCGGGATGCATGATGATGGTTCCTCCTCAGCCCCCGGAGAACCCCATCTGGTTCCCCGTACGATCAAGATTCGTCGTAAGGCCCCAGGTCCCGCATCGGACGAAAGCCTTATCTCTGACCCCAGAAAGGCTTAGGCCTGCGCGTCTGTGACCTCGGAAGGCTTAGACCCGGCACCAACACCCCGGAAAGGCTTAGACCCGGCGTCCACGACCCCGGAAAGGCTTAGACCCGGCACCCGTTAACCCGGCACACACGTCAGCCCAGCACCCGTTAGCCCGTTGCCCGTCAGCCCGGAAGCCATGGGCGCGCCGCAACCATCCGAACCTGCGCCTGAGGCATCGCTCTCGCGCCAGCTCAGGCCGCGAATCCACCGTCGACGCTGATAGCCGTGCCGGTGATAAAGCGCCGCCCTCTCCGGCGAGATAGGCGACGGCGGCGGCGATGTCGTCGGCGGTGCCGTAGGGCCCGAGCGTGGTGAGCCCGCGGAAGAAGCCGGCGCCTGGCCCGTCGGCGGGATTGCAGGGCGTCGCACTTGGTCGCGCGCCTGGAGCCTCCAGGCAGTGGTAGCCGCCCCTAATGACCGGGCACGTGCTGGGACTTGGCTATGCGGTCGAGCCAGTCGCCGAGCAGGACGCGCTCGGCAGCGGTGAGCGCCGTGAGGTCGGGGAGCGTCGCGCGCAAGGTCACTGCCGCGGCCGCCGGGCCCGTGATGGCGGCGGTGCTCGCGTCGGTGAGGATGGTCGCGCAGACCGATTCCCACGCCGTGTCCGCGAGCGTGTCGTCGCGCTCGTCGTCAGCCTCGTCGATGAGGGTGAACACGACTCCCGTGCCGGCCGCGATGATCAGGTCGACCGCCCGTCGCTCGGTCACCCGCAGCCGGTCCGCCTTGGCGACCTGGTGTACCCGGGCCTGCAGTACCCCCATTCCAATCGCGGCTACGGCCCGGCCGTCTGGTTTCCGCAGCGCCGTGTGCATGAGCCGGAACAGCTCGGGGTTGGCCAGCCCGAAGCCGACATGGAGTTCCCAGCCGGCGTGCAGGCTCTTGACCGGGTCGGCGTCCGGGTCGAGGTGCTTTTGCCTCGCGTAGCTCGCGAACCCATGCTCGACCACGGCGTCGAGCAGTCCGTTTTTGTCGCCGAAGAGCCGGTAGATCGTGGGCGCCTGCACGCCGGCCGCGAGCGCGACCGAGCGGGTGGTCACCGCGTCCGGACCACCGGCGGCGAGCAGGTGCGCGGCGACTTCCACCAGCTGCGCGCGGGTCCGGTCGCGCGACGACACGGGATTCGGCCCCTTCACGTTATCGATGATAACAGAAGTTTGCGAACAGTTGGTTTCCCTTGATAGCGTCATTGACGTAACAATGGTAACGAGAAGGGCGGCTGCACATGATCGTCATCACCGGCGCGACCGGTGCCCTCAACGGCGCCACCGTCGAGCACCTGCTCAAGCGCGTCCCCGCCGACCAGATCGGCGTGAGCGTGCGCGACACTGCGAAAGCGCAGCACTTCGCCGATCGCGGCGTGCGCGTGCGGCGCGGCTCCTACGAGGACCCGGCGGCGCTGCTCAACTCATTTGAGGGCGCCGATCAGGTGCTTCTCGTCTCGTCGAGCGATCCCGAGGCCGACGGAGTTGGCCTGCTCCGCGTCGGTATCGAGACCGCCGTTGCGGCTGGCGCCCAGCGGATCCTCTACACCAGCCACCAGCACACCGGAACTGACAGCCCGTTCTTCCCCGCACGCCACCACGCCGCGACCGAGGCCCTCCTCGCCGACTCCGGCGTCGCCTGGACCTCCCTGCGCAACGGCTTCTACGCGCACAGCCTGGACTGGCTGCTCGGGCCCTGGCGCGAGACGGGCGCCATCGCGACGCCAGCCGACGGACCGGTGTCATGGACCGAGCGCGCTGACGAGGCGGAGGCGGCCGCGGTGATCCTCGCCGGCGAGCGGCACTTCGACGGCCCGGTCACGCTCACCGCGAGCGCTGCCCCCACGTTCGACGAGATCGCGGGGATCGCTTCCGGCCTCACCGGCCGCGACATCCGGCGCGTCGTTCTCGACGACGACAAGTGGGTGGCCGAGCAGGTCGCGCAGGGCCGCCCGGAGGCTATGGCCCGGTTCCTGCACGGGTTCTACCAGGCCGCCCGCGAGGGCCGCTTCGCGGATGTCGACCCGCTCCTCGGTGAACTTCTCGGCCGTCAGCCGCGCACGGTGCGCGACCTGCTCGCCGAGCGGTCCGCAGCCTGAGGACATCGCCGTCAAGCCCGAGGCCGGCGGGTCATGCCAGGATGGTTTGCGCGATGCCGCAGCCGGCTGGCGGCCGGGCGTCAGACCAGCCGGCTGACCGGTTACAGGCACGATCCGCGGTCTTCGCTGTCTCCGATGATCGCGAAGAGCATCCTCCGGAAGATTTGCACCTGGTCCTGGCTGAAGCTGTCCATGGCCGCTGCCTCGACGCTGTCGCAGGCGCTGGCCACCTTCGCGCGCAGGGTATTTCCTGCCTCGGTGATTTCCGGGATTCGCGTGCGGCGGTCGCGAGGGTCGCTGCGGCGCACGACGAGGCCGGTCCGTTCGAGCCGGTCCAGCTGGGTCATCAGCGTGGTCCTGTCCAACCCCAGCGCCTTTCCCAGTTCGACTTGGGTGAGGTTCGGGGTCTTGTCGAGGGCGCTCAGCACGATGTAATCGCGCAGCTGAATCCCGTGCTTCTCTGCCTGTTCGCCGGTCGCGCTGCGCATCCGCTGAGCCGCCCGGTGCAAAAGCCAGGTGATTTCCGAGTCGGCTGAGGGGCCCATACTCGTTGAGCCGGGCGCTGTCCAATCCGGGGTGGATCGAGACGGCGGTGCTGAACTGTGCATGCGGGGCCTCCTTGCTCACTTGTTGACGGTCGGTCGGCAGGCTCCGCCTCTCGGACTCACTCGCTGACGCCAGGCGCGTCCCGCCAGCTTCCGGCCGGAAACTGGGCGGGCGAGCAGCCTGCGCGGCCATCCGTGACCACATCGGTGCGGGCCGTCGTGAGAGGCTGAGGTCGTCAGCGCGGTTGGTCGGCGGCCTCGGCGGCCTCGGGAGCCGGGGCCAGCCGGGCGGGCAGGCGGGGAATGCCGTCGTAGGCGTCGCGGTCGTGCGCCGGAACGATCTGCATCAGGCCGTCCAGGGCGATCATCCGGAGCAGCCCCTGCCGCACCTGCTCGGGGTCGCTGTCGGCGAGCTTGCGCAGCAGCCACGGCCGTTCGACCCGTCGGCGGATGCCGTCGAGCTGCCAGGTCAGGTCGCCGATGAAGGCGTACCGCAGGCCGGACGGCACCGTGACGAAGACGACCACAGAGCCGGTCGTGTGGCCTCCGGCGAGCGCGACGACCACTGAGCCATCGCCGTAAACGTCGAAGCTCGACGGAAAGCCGAGATACGGCGGCCCGTTGAACTCGTATTCGCGGATCTCGTGTCCCGCGGACACGGTGCGGAAGACCTTCCCGTCCGGGTCCTCGGCCGCGTAGCGCTGTTCACCGGAGTTTATCCAGATAGGTACCCGCAGCCCGTCGAGGCCGCTCACGTGATCCCAGTGAGAATGGGTCACCAGCACGCCGAGCAGCCGGCTGCGGTCGTAACCGGCGGCGTCGAGTTGCTCGCTCACGGTCTTGGCTGCCTGATGGGGAGCGCGCTGCATCCGCGGGAGTGCCGCGACGTGCGCCGCGACATCGGAGCCGAAGCCCGCGTCGATCAGCAGGTCGCCTTTCGGGTGCTGCACCAGGATCGCCGTCGCCGCGAAGTGACGCTTGTCGCGGAACGACCCGCCGCTGACCGCGAACGCCGCCCGGGTTTCATATGTGCCGGTGGGCAGCTGGTAGATGGCCATGCCTGGCGGCGGGGTGGCCCTGGGAAGAGGACCGGCCCAGGCCGAAGGCAGAGGAAGCGTTTCCATACCTAACCGTATGACTTCAGATAATCTGAGTCAAGATGGCTTTTGTATGTCCCGCTCCCCGTCCGAGTAAGGCTCGCGACGGAGCATCACGCGCCGATCCGGGCGTCATCATCGCCGGCGCCATGGCCGCCTGGGATCTGCTGGGACACGCCGGGCGAACAGCAAGCCTGTCGCAGTGGCCCGCGGCCAAAGAGCCCCGACACCAGATCGGTGCGGTAACAAGCCGGACATCAAGCCGACATCCGAGCGCGCTTCAGGCCAGCCCGCAGTGACCTGCGCCACCAGCAGGCCGTCTCAATGACCTGGGTCACCAGCTCGTCAGCGTCAGGTCGAAGCTGTACCGGGAGGCGCGGTACAGGTGATTGCCATGCTCAATGGCCCGTCCCTGGTCGTCATAGGCCGAACGTTCCATAGTCAGCAGCGGCGCACGGCGGGTCTCATCCAGCGCCTTTGCCTCAGCGGTGGTCGCGGCCCTGGCCCCGATGGCCTGCTTGGCGATTCGCAGCGCGATGCCATTAGCCCGGAACAGGTCGTACAGGCCTTGCTCCTTCAGGTCGGCCTCGTTCAGGGCCAGCAGGTGGGCCGGGACATAGTTGCGCATGAGCGCCAGCGGCTCGCCGCCGGCGAACCGCAGCCGCTCGAACACGTACACATGCGTGCCGGGCGCGATGCCGAGCCTGGCCGCGAGCTCGTCCGGCGCCGCCTCGGTACTGAAGCTGATGACCCGCGTGGACGGTTCCCGGCCGGCCTTGGCCAGGACGTCATACAGGCTGGTCAGCTCCACGTCGCGGGTGACCTTGGCCTGCACGACCTGGGTGCCGATGCCGCGCTTGCGCACCACCAGTCCGCGCCTGGCCAGGTGCTCGATGGCCCGGCGCATGGTCGGGCGGGACAGCCCCAGCCGGCCGGCGAGGTCGGTCTCGTTCTCCAGGCGTGTCCCCATCGGCAGCTCACCGGACTCGATCATCCGTTCAAGATGCTGGGCGACCTGGAAGTAGAGCGGGACCGGACTGCTCCGGTCCACCTGGATGGACATGCCGGAACGCTTCACCGGGACTACCTCAAGCCGGATTCGTCAGAACGCTCCCATTATGTCACCAGGTCAGCAGGTTGCAATGATTTAAGGACATGAATATGTCTGGACATACTCTTGACCTGGCCGAAACCCGGGCGTAAAAAGTTAGCAACTCACCAGATCTCCAGCCGAAGTGCAGCGGGGCCCCAGGGAGGCAGTGCCGATGGCCATCACACGCCCCGCCGATGGAGCCTCATTCGAGGTCCTCACCATGGGCCGGATTGGCGTGGACCTGTACCCGCTGCAGGCGGGCGTGGCCCTGGACGAGGTAGAGAGTTTCGCCAAGTACCTGGGCGGCAGCGCGTCCAATGTGGCGGTGGCGGCGGCCCGGTACGGGCGGCGCACGGCCGTCATCACCAGGACCGGCGATGACCCGTTCGGCCGGTTCCTGCACCGCGCGCTGCAGGGGTATGGCGTCGACGACCGCTACGTCACTCCGGTCAAGGGGCTGCCCACGCCGGTCACCTTCTGCGAGATCTTCCCGCCTGACGACTTCCCGCTCTACTTCTACCGCTGGCCGAAGGCCCCGGACCTGGAGATCTACCCCGCGGAACTGGATACCGCGGCCATCGCGGACGCCGGCGTCTTCTGGGTCACGGTCACCGGGCTCTCCACCGAGCCGAGCCGGGCCGCCACCCTGGCCGCCCTGCAGGCACGAGGCAGGAAAGGCATCACCGTCCTGGACCTGGACTACCGGCCGATGTTCTGGTCCTCCCGGGAGGAGGCGCGGCACTGGGTCCAGCAGGCACTCCCGCACGCGACCGTGGCGGTCGGCAACCTCGACGAATGCGACACCGCGGTGGGGGAGCGGGAACCGCTGGCCGCGGCGCGGAAGCTGCACGAGTTCGGCGTTGACCTGGCCGTGGTCAAGCAGGGTCCCAAGGGCGTCCTGGCCGACGACAAAAAGGTCTCCGTCGAGGTCCCGCCGGTCCCGGTCGAGGTGCTCAACGGGCTGGGCGCGGGCGACGCGTTCGGCGGGGCGCTGGCCCACGGGCTGCTGGCCGGCTGGGACATCGAGCGGGTGATGCGCTTCGCCAACGCCGCCGGGGCGATCGTGGCCTCGCGCCTGGCCTGCTCGGACGCCATGCCGACCGCCGACGAGGTGACCAAGCTCCTGGACAGCCAGGCCGGCAGCGACAGCCAGGCCGGCAGCGGCAGCCGGCCCGGCAGCGACAGCCAGGCCGGCAACGGGGGAAGCGGACCACGGGAGGAAACCAGTGCGTGACAAGATCCGGGCGCTCCTCGACACGCGGGCCCGGCGCCCCCAGGCCATCGCCGAGGCGGCGGCCCAGCGCACGCGCCGGACCTCCCTGCTCGGGGACGACGGCCGGATCTTCATCATCGCCGCCGACCACCCGGCCCGCGGGGCGCTGCGGGCCGGGGACCGGCCGATGGCCATGTCCGACCGGGCCGACCTGCTGGAGCGGATGTCGCTGGCGCTGTCCCGGCCGGGCGTGGACGGCGTGCTCGGCACCGCCGACATCGTCGAGGACCTGCTGCTGCTCGGCGCGCTCGATGACAAGGTGGTCGTCGGGTCGATGAACCGCGGCGGCCTGGCCGGCACCACCTTCGAGATGGACGACCGGTTCACCGGCTATGACGCGGCGGCCATCGCCGCGATGGGCTTCGACGCCGGCAAGATGCTGTTCCGCATCGACCCGGACGACCCGGCCACCCCGAAAACCATGGAGGCCTGCGCCCGGGCCGTGTCCGACCTGGCCGGCCGCGGCCTGATAGCCATGGTCGAGCCGTTCATCTCGCACCGGGTCGACGGCCGGGTCCGCAACGACCTGTCGCCCGAGGCGGTGATCCGCTCCATCGCGGTCGCCTCCGGGCTGGGTACCACCTCGGCCTACACCTGGCTCAAGCTGCCGGTCGTGGACGACATGGAACGGGTGCTGGCCGCCTCCACCTTGCCCGCCGTGCTGCTCGGCGGCGAGGTCAGCGCGGACCAGGACGCCGCCTTCGACCGCTGGCACAAGGCGCTGCAGATGCCCTCGGCCCGCGGCCTGGTGGTCGGGCGCACGCTGCTGTTCCCCAACGACGACGACGTGGCCGGCGCGGTCGACACCGCGGTCGGCCTGATCCGGGGGTGACCGGCGTGGACGACAAGCTCTACCTGCCCCACGGCACCAGCAGCGACGCTCCGTTCTCCCTCGTCATCACCCCCGAACGGGCCGGCTGGACCTACAGCGGCCTGCGCGTGCTCGACCTGGCCCCGGGCGGCTCGCACACCTGGAGCACTGGCGAGGACGAGATCCTCGTCCTGCCGCTGGCGGGCGCCGCCACCGTCACCACTGAAGGCCAGAGTTTCGAGCTCCAGGGCCGTGACGGCGTGTTTTCCCGCGTGACCGACTTCTGCTACGTCCCCCGCGACGCCACCCTGACCGTGACCAGCGAAAGCGGCGGCCGCTTCGCCATCCCCGCCGCCCGCTGCACGCGCCGCCTGACCCCGCGCTACGGCCCGGCCGAGAACGTCTCGGTCGAGCTGCGCGGCGCCGGCCTGGCCAGCCGCCAGGTCAACAACTTCTGCACGCCGGAGACGTTCGAGGCCGACAAGATGATCGCGGTCGAGGTGCTCACCCCGGGCGGGAACTGGTCGTCCTACCCGCCGCACAAGCACGACACCGATCGCGGCGAGGCCGAGGCCGAGCTCGAGGAGATCTACTACTTCGAGAGCCAGGGCCTGGGCTACCAGCGCGTCTACGGCACCGAGAACCGGCCTATTGATGTGCTGGCCGAGGTCGTCACCGGCGACGTGGTGCTCGTCCCGCACGGCTGGCACGGGCCGTCCATGGCGCCGCCCGGCTACCACCTGTACTACCTCAACGTCATGGCCGGCCCGTCCGCCGATCGCGCCTGGCGGTTCTGCGACGACCCGGCGCACGCCTGGATCCGCGGCACCTGGGCCGGCCAGGCCATCGATCCCCGGCTGCCGCTGTGCTCATCGGCGGGGGCCTCATCAGCGCAGGGCTCGACGACGGAGAAGGAGCAATGACCGTGCGCCTGACCGTGGCCCAGGCATGCGTCCGCTTCCTGGCCGCCCAGTACTCCGAGCGCGACGGGGTGCGCCAGCGGCTCATCCCGGGGTGCTTTGGCATCTTCGGCCACGGCAACGTGGCCGGCCTGGCCCAGGCCCTGCTCCAGGCGCATGAGACCGGCGAGGCGGACCTGCCCTACTACCTGGCCCGCAACGAGCAGGCCATGGTGCACGCGGCGGTCGGCTTCGCCCGGATGAGAAACCGGCTGCAGGCCCTGGCCTGCACCGCCTCGATCGGCCCCGGCTCGACCAACATGGTCACCGGGGCCGCGCTCGCTACCGTCAACCGGATCCCGGTCCTGCTGCTGCCCAGCGACTTCTTCGCCACCCGGGTGGCCAACCCGGTCCTGCAGGAGCTCGAGGACCCGCGCTCGCACGACGTGAGCGTCAACGACGCGTTCAAGCCGGTGTCGCGTTACTGGGACCGCATCAACCGCCCCGAGCAGCTCCCGTCGGCGCTGCTGGCGGCGATGCGGGTGCTGACCGATCCGGCCGAGGCCGGCGCGGTCACGCTGGCCATGCCACAAGACGTGCAGGCCGAGGCCCATGACTGGCCGGAAGAACTTTTTGCCGAACGGGTGTGGTTCGTGCCCCGCCCCATCCCGGAACCCGCCGCCCTGGACCGCGCCGTGGCCGTGCTCCGCTCCGCGCAACGGCCGCTGATCGTCGCGGGCGGCGGCGTCATCTACTCCGAGGCCAGCGCGGC
>JBAPYC010001005.1:0-7216 GCA_049284535.1 Streptosporangiaceae bacterium | reverse complement strand
CCATAGGCGTGCACCAGCGAGTAACCCAGCTCACCACCCTCATGGATCGACCCAGGCGTCTCCGGCGCGACGTGCGAGGGGATCCCGCCGGGGAACGAGAACTGCCGGAACAGCTTTGGCCAGGCCGTCCTCGTCCTGAGTGATGCCCGGGTACAGATCGGTGTAGGTGCCCTCCAGGTAGGTATTGGCGACCATCCCCGGTCCGCCGTGCCCCGGCCCGCAGACGTAAATCATGTCCAGGTCGTGGGCCTTGATGACCCGAACGGGCGGTGTTCTCCGCCTCGATGACAGGTCAGCGCATGTCGCGCAGGGAACGGGTCGTGCGGTTCGCACTGCCGTCCACCACGGCTTGATCATCGGCCGGATGACGCCCGGCAGGGTGCGGGCCGAGGTCCCCATAGGACAGGCCATTGGTCCCTAGATCTCGTCTGGGTTTTGTACGTAAACCTGCAGTACAGGTCATCAGACCCCACACCCAGGCGGTACAACATGACTGATCCGGTCCGCAGCGATGCGGCACATGTCCTGGCCAGCCAGGCCAGCTATCTCATCGGGCTGGCCGGCCGCGCCCCATCGGTCCACAACACGCAGCCCTGGCGGTTCCGGATCAAGGAGGATTCGATCGAGCTGCGAGCCGACGTCAGCCGCCGGCTCCAGGTCGACCCCGACGGCCGGGAGATGCTCATCAGCTGCGGGGCGGCGCTCTACGGGCTGCGCCTGGCGATCGGCTCGCTCGGTTACCGGCCTGTGGTCGAGCTTCTCCCCAAGCCAGGGCCTGGCCGCCTGCTGGCCCGGGTCCGGCTTGGGCACCCGGAGCTGATGCCGGGGGAGAAGCAGAAGATGCTCCGTGCGATGTCACACCGGCACACGCACCGTGGCCCGTTCGAGCCCGAACCACTGCCCACCGGACTGCTCGAAAGCCTGCGGCAGGACGCCGAGGCCGAGGGCGCGGTCCTGTCCGTGATCGGATCAGAGCCTGCGCGCTCGGAGCTGGCCACGATCGTGGCCGCCGCGGCGGCCAGGCAAGACAGCGACCGGCAGGCTCGCGGCGAGATATGGCTATGGACCCGCGGCCCGGGAAGCCCGGCCCGGGATGGTGTGCCAGCCTATGCGTTTCCCGCCCCGTCTGGGTACCAGCCGGGCCGGATACCGCAGCGTGACTTCGATCTCGGGCGGGACATCGGGGGACTGACCACCGATGGCCCCGCCGCCGCAGTAGCGGCGGTGCTGTGCACGCCCGGTGATGACCAGTGCCACTGGCTGCGGGCCGGGCAGGCCCTGTACCGGTTGCTGCTGCGTGCTTCTTGCCGGTGGGTGTTCGCCGACCTGAATACCCAGCCGCTGGAGGAGGCCGTGACCCGGGCCCGAATCACGGAAGCCCTGGACCTGCCTGGCTCGCCGCAGATGCTGCTGCAGCTCGGCGTCAGCCGGATCTCCCGCGTCACCGCCCGGCGGTCGGTGGCTGACCTGACCGGTCCGGCGGCGCCTACCATCGACTATGGCAAATCCGGTCCCGGGAGGCTGACATGACCTGCACTCTGCATGTGGCCTGGGACGAGCGCCTGGCCAGCTACGATTTCGGTCCGGGCCACCCGATGGCCCCGGTCCGGCTCAAGCTGACCATGGAGCTGGCCCTGGCCTTCGGCTTCGGCCAGCTCGACGGGGTCCGCTTCGAGGTCCCGGCGCCGGCCACGGACGCCGAGCTCGAGCTCATCCACGGCCAGACCTACATCTCGCTGGTGCGGCTGGCCGGCCGCCCGGACCTGCTGGCCCGGGGCGGACCGGACAAGCAGGAGATGACCGAGCGCGTGCTGCTCAGGCACGGGCTGGGCATCGAGGACAATCCGGTGTTTCCCGGCATGCACGACGCGGCCGCCATGGTGACCGGGGCCACCCTGGCCGCGGCCCGGGCCGTCTGGACGTCGCAAGCGCAGCATGGCGTCAGCATCGCCGGCGGCCTGCATCACGCCATGGCCGGTAACGCCAGCGGGTTCTGCGTGTACAACGACCCGGCCGTCGCCATCGCCTGGCTGCTCAGCCAGGGCGCCGAGCGGGTCGCCTACCTCGACATCGACGCCCACCACGGTGACGGGGTCGAGAAGGCGTTCTGGGACGACCCCCGGGTGCTGACCATCGGGCTGCACGAGTCTGGTGACACCTTGTTCCCGGGCACCGGCTGGCCGGGCGACATCGGCGGGCCGCACGCCGAGGGCATGGCAGTCAACCTGGCGCTGCCCGCGGGCACCGGGGACTCGGGATGGCTGCGGGCCTTCCACGCTGTGGTGCCGCCGCTGCTGCGGCAGTTCCGGCCGCAGATCCTGGTCAGCCAGCACGGGTGTGACTCGCACCGCAGTGATCCGCTGGCCAATCTGAACCTGACCATCGACGGGCAGCGCGCCGCGCACGCCGCCATCCACGCGCTGGCCCACGAGCACGCCGGCGGCCGCTGGCTGCTCACCGGGGGAGGAGGGTATGAGCACGTGCACGTGGTGCCCAGGACCTGGACCCACCTCCTGTTCGAGGCGGCCGACCACCCGCTCGGCCCGACGACGGCCATCCCGGAATCATGGCGCGAGTATGTGGCCGAGGTGACCGGGCAAGCCGCGCCGGACATCATGACCGAAGACAGCAGCACCGAATTCGCGGCCTTCGACGACGGCTACAACCCGGGCGATCCAGTCGACCAGGCCGTCATGGCCACCAGGAAGGCCGTCTTCCCGCTGCTCGGCCTGATGCCCTGAGTGCGTGCGATCCACAGGCCGTGCCCGGACTGGACAGGCCAGCCATCTGTCCGCAGAGCACCCAGCATGTCGTCGTCGAAGGCCTCGTCCAGCCCCGGCGGAGTCTGGCGGATGATCGTGTCAGTGAGGTGATCTCAGCGAATTAAGTTCGGGCAGGCGGGCTTTGTCCTGGCCAGATGGTGGTATCCGGGATGACACGCGGATGAACCGGGCTGCCCTGGCACGGGCGTGGAGTCCAGGGTGAACGAGGGTCGCGTGCTCACCGGCCGCAGGCGTGTCCCGGTTGTTCCCGATCACGCCGGGCGCCTAATCTCGTGTGGTGACCGTCCACGAGCTTTCTCGCGCCGATGCGCGCCGCATCGCCGTGCGCGCGCAGCTGCTGGACAGCATGCGGCCGGGTGGCTACATCACATGAATTTCTCTGAGATCACCTCAGTGACACTCATCGGACTTGCCTCTGGCTTAGCCTTAGCCGCGGTTCTCTGGAGGGACGATGAGGATCGGGCAGAGCGTGTGTTGCGCGACCTGGCCGGCGGTTGATCCCATGAGCAGCCGGGTGAAGCCGCCCGCGCCGCGGGAGCCTAGGACGAGCATCTCGGCGTCCTTGCCTGCCTCGATGAGCTGTTCGACCGGAAAGCCATGCACCGCCTTGACCGTCACCGACGCCGGGCGGGGTCCCTGCAGGCCGGCCAGCACCTTCTCGGTTTCCGCGGCGGCCGCCTCGCGAGCCGCCTCGGTCCGGGCCGGGTTATTCGGGGAGACCGCGGTGGCGCTGTAGTAACCGCGGACGGCTTCGTGCACGGTGAGCACAGTGACCGGCACCTGGCGGATCGCCGCCTCCTCTAGGGCCCATTCCAGGGCCCGGCGTGAATGGCCGGAACCATCCACGCCGACGATAATTCCAGGCATCTTGGATCTCCTTCTTCTCGGGCAACCTGCTAAACCTTTACTTCCGACGCTAGGCAGGCCGGGTCTCGCCGATAAGGGCCGTCCGGCCGGGCTGCCAGGGACCTTAGTCCTTAACCTCGCCTGGCCGGAGTGCCTAGAGTGGGGTGAAACAAGGGACCTCGGTCTGGGGTCATTGACGTCAAAGGTCGGGAGTTACGGTGAGCGGTCCAGAGGCTGGGCAGGAGACCGGGAGGCCGATCGCGGTATTTCTCATGGATGATCATGAGGTGGTGCGCCGGGGGGTCAAGGATCTACTGGAGGCCGAGCCTGATATCCGGGTCGTCGGCGAGGCCGGCACCGCATCGTCGGCGCTGGCGCGGATCCCGGCTTTGAGGCCGGATGTGGCGGTGCTGGATGTGCGGCTGCCGGATGGGGATGGGGTGTCGGTGTGCCGGGAGATCCGGTCGCGGATGCCGGAGGTGGCGTGCTTGATGCTGACCTCGTTCGGTGATGATGAGGCGCTGTTCGACGCGATCATGGCCGGGGCGGCGGGGTATGTGCTCAAGCAGATCCGGGGGACGGATCTGGTCGGGGCGGTCCGGACGGTGGCCTCCGGGCAGTCGATGCTGGATCCGCGGGCGGCGAGCCAGCTGATGGCGCGGTTGCGGGATCAGTCGGTGAAGCCGGATCCGCTGGCGGGGCTGTCGGCGCAGGAGCGGCGGATCCTGGAGCTGATCGGGGAGGGGCTGACGAACCGGCAGATCGGGGAACGGATGTTCCTGGCGGAAAAGACAGTGAAGAACTACGTGTCGGCCCTGTTCGCCAAGCTGGGGCTGGAGCGCCGCACCCAGGCCGCTGCCTACGCGGTCCGTGCCTTCGATGACCAGCACCAAGCCGCCACCGAACATTACTAGGTCCGCCGATCCGCGGCAGCGTGAAGCGCAGTCGCCCCGCAGCCGGGGTCCAGTCAAGGGGTGCGGGCGGTCCAGGTCAGGCGGGTGCCGCCGCCGTCAGGGGTGGTTAGCTGCAAGTTTCCGCTGTTGCGCTCGGCGCGGCGGCGCATGCTGGCCAGGCCGCTGGAGCGGGCGGGCGTACCGAGGCCGCGGCCGTTGTCGGCGATGTCGAGGGTGATCAGCCCGTCGAGCAGCGCCAGGGAGATGGTAACGGCGCTGGCGTGGGCGTGGCGTGCGCAGTTGGACAGAGCTTCGCGGGTGACGGCGAGAATGTCATGAGCCATCGCCTCTTCCGGACCGGGGTCAAGCGGGCCCGCGAAGCGGATGGCTGCGGTGAAACCGAGCTGAGCGGTGTGCTCGTCGATGATCTCTATGACCCGGGCGGATAGTCCGGCGGGGGCCGCGCGGGACTGGTGGAGCCCGAAGATGCTGATGCGGATCTTCTTGATGACCTCGTCCAGGGTGTCAACGTAGCCGTTGAGCCGTTCCGCGGCCGCGGGATCGGCGCGGGCGGCGTAGCTCTGCAGCCCCATGCCGAGGGCGAACAGTTCCTGGATGACGTGGTCGTGCAGGTCGCCTGCGATCCGGTCGTGGTCTTCGGCCTGGGCCAGGGTGTTCTGGTCGACGCGGGCCCGGGCGAGTTCCATCGCCATGGCGGCGTGCCCGGCGAAGGCGGCGGCCATGTCCAGGTCTGTGCCGGTATATCCGGGGCGGCCGGCCACCCGGCCCAGCAGCAGCACGCCGCGGACCTGATCGCCGGCTGCCAGCGGCACGACGATCAGCGGGCCGGGACCGGCGCCCAGCGCAGCAGCGACCGTGTCGCGGCCCTCGCCAGTGACCAGGCTGGGCTTGCCGGTGCGGATCGCCTGCCCGGCCGGTGAGTCAGCTAGCGCCGCTATCTCGTTCATCATCCCGGCGGCGAGCTCGCCACTGACGCCTGTCACGATGACCTGGTCTGCGCCGTAGGGCACGGTCAGCGTGGCGAAGTCCGCGTCCGCCGCGGCCGCAGCGAGCTGGGTGATAAGCGTGTGTGGCTGCACTGCCTTCCCAGACAGCAGCAAAGGCGTCAGCTCGGCGGAGGCGTCCAGCCAGCGGCGCCGCTGCTCGGATTCGGCGAACTGCCGCGCGTTGGCGATCGCCGCGCCGGCCGCCGCGGCCAGCGCGATCGCCAGCTGTTCATCGTCTGCGGTGAACTGCCCGCCCCGGGACCGCTCGGTGAGGTAGAGGTTGCCGAAGACTTCCTCCCCAATGCGGACCGGGACGCCGAGGAACCCGGTCATCGGCGGATGCCCAGGCGGGAACCCCGCCGGCGCCGGATGACCGGACAGATCAGCGATCCCGGCGACCAGTTCCTCGTCCATGCCTGCGTGCACGAACTGTTCCAGCTCCCCATCACGGCCCAGCACGCCGAGCGCTGCGTACCGGGCACCGACAAGATCCCGGGCCGCCGCGACGATCTGCCGCAGCACTACCGGCAAGCTCAGCTCCCCGGCTATCAGCGCATTGGCGCGCAGCAGCCCGCGCAGCCGCCCCTGGGTGGCCAGCACATCGTCCGCGCGTTCCACCAGCTGCACCAGCAGCTGATCCAGCTCCAGCCGCGGCATGTCAGGGAAACGCAGCCCGCTCACCGCGCCGGCGGCACGGGTGTCACCCGGTATGTCCGCGGCCGGCGGCGAACGGGGTTCATCTATCCGGACGGGATCCGCGGGGGTATCGATCCGAGTGCTCATGGCCTCTCCGAGGTCGCCGAGACAAGCGGTCCGCAGAGGGCAAGGTCCGGGCCGGTTAGGCCGCAGTCCCAGTTAACGCCATGGGCGAGCCCAGCACAAACTCGCGGGCCTCCTGGCGCCATCGCCAGCTGGGGCTCAGCCGTCGGCTAGATAGCCGTACCGGTCGCGGAAGGCCTCGGGCGTGAGCTTCGCGGCCGCTGCGATCGGGCGGAGCTTGCCCGGATCGTCGAGGTCCTGGCGGTCCAGCCGGATCATGTACTCGCGCGCCACGCGATACGAGCTCGACTCGACGTTCACCAGCCGGACCCGTACCCGGCCGGTCTCGGGGTCAGTGAACGACCCGAAGGGCAGCGCGACCATATGCCCATCCTGGATGGTGATCATGCCGCCGGGCTCGTCGCCCTCCAGCACCCGCTTCAGGTAGTCGACGGCGCTGAAACCGAGGTCGCGGGTGTACTCGACGTCGAACGGAATGGGCGGTGCGCACCGCAGCTCATAGCCGATGTTCTTGCCCTCGACCGTGACGTTCTGTCCTCTTGCCTTGAAGCGCTCCTTGACCTGCTTGGCCAGCAGGCGGTCCAGTTCGAGCTCCGCCAGCCGGACGTGGCCATGCTCGTCTCGCTCGACCTCAGGCATGGCCTGGGCGAGCTCGTCCTGGGGCAGGCGCAGGCCGATCCCCTCGGCGAGCACCGCCACGCCGAAGGGGCGGCCGTGAGCGATCCGCTTGAGCATGGAGGTCTCCAGGACGTCCACCAGGCGCGACAGCCGCACGGGCTGGTCGTGGGGGAACTCCTCAGCGATCATCGTGAGGGTGGCCCCGGCCGACTTCCCGATGCCCAGGGCCAGGTGGCCAGCCGAGCGGCCCATCGCCACCACCAGATACCACCGCTGCGTGGTCATGGCG
>JBAPYC010001004.1:0-1835 GCA_049284535.1 Streptosporangiaceae bacterium | reverse complement strand
GGACGAGGACGAGGACGAGGACGAAGACGAGAACGGATTGATCGCCACTACCGCCACCACGGCGGCCAGCACCACGACGATGCCCGCGGCGATCAGCAGCTTCACCTGATTTGTCATGGCGCCGCCTCAGATCCCGTGCCCGCGGGCATGCAGGTGCCGCAGCACGGTGTCGCCGGGCACCACGCCCGCCGCCACGGCCAGCGCGAACGGCACCCGCCGCTCGTGCCAGTTGCTGCGCAGGGCCCGCCAGGCCCAGTGGCACGCGTCCCCGCGACGGCGCATGCACGCGTAGGCGAAGGACAGCTGGGCGTAGACCCGGGCCGCCCCCGGCCGGCTCGTGGCCAGGTCGGGGTGGTGCTCGAGCATCCAGCGCAGCGAGTCGGCCTTGGTCTGCCACTCCCGCGCGTAGTGCGAGGACGTGCCCCACACCACCCGGACCAGCGGCTCGTCCACGTTCACGATCGGGTGCCGCCGCGCGGCCCGCAGGGCCAGGTCCCAGTCCTCGTTCTGGCTGCCCGGGATCGTCTCGTCGACCAGGCCGATGCCCTCGGTCAGGGCCTGGCGCCGGGCCAGGTAGGTCGAGGAGTGCACCATGACCATGCGAGAGCGCAGCAGGTCCGCGTGCGTCACCTCGGTCCGGCCAGCCAGCCGGGGATGCGCGGCCCCGGCGAAGTCGACCAGGATGCCGCAGCTGGCGAACTCGGCCAACGGCCGCGCCTGGAGCGCCGTGACCTGGGCCCGGAGCTTGCCCGGCAACCATTCGTCATCATCGTCGCAGAACGCCACCAGTTCGGTGTCCAGGCTGGCGATGCCGGTGTTGCGGGCCCCCGCCAGCCCCGGCGTCCGGCTGTTGGGCAGCACCGTTACCCGCTCCGCGACCAGCTCGTGGTCCGGCTCGGCCCGGTCCCAGACCACCACCACCCGTACCGGGCCTGGGTAGTCCTGGGCCAGCACGGCGGCCACCGCCGCCCGCAGCGGCCCGGGCCGGTCATGCGTGGGCACCACCACACCCACTGACGGCCAGTCTTGCACGCCGTTTCCCCCGTTCCCCGTCATCACGTCACCCCTTGGTCCCCACGTAGCCGTATCCCGCCAGCAGCGGGAAGGTCAGCGCGGTCACCGCCCGCCGCTGGACCTTGGGCATCCCGGTGCGCCACCTCTCGTCCCGGCTGATCGGGATCTTGCCGGTGGCGAAGCGCATCGGGTTCCCCGAGACGCTGTGCCC
The DNA here is from genome assembly GCA_049284535.1 of Streptosporangiaceae bacterium. GTDB lineage: Bacteria > Actinomycetota > Actinomycetes > Streptosporangiales > Streptosporangiaceae > Palsa-504. The sequence continues at coordinate 610 of JBAPYC010001004.1, read as the reverse complement.
GCCGTCCAGCTGGGCCCAGCAGGAGCCCCCGTCCGTATCCAGGAACGGGTAGCTGGCCGTGGCGGGCAGCCCGGCGAAGCTGGTCACCCGGCGGAGCGTCGCCTCCGGCCGGGCCATGAAGTCCTCGTATTTCAGCCGCATGGTCGGGCACCCGATCTTGGCCAGCAGGTGGAAGGCGGCGTTCTGCGCGTTCCACTGCCCGGCCGCCATGGCCGGGGAGTACCTGGTCATGTAGCTCTCGCTGTCGCTGTCGGGCCGGCGCACCTGCTTGCTCCAGGAGTAGGCTACGGCCCGGCTGTCCCGGACCAGGTGCAGGACCCGCAGGTCGACATCGGGCTGCCAGCGCAGGCAGTGCGCCAGGCTCGGGTGCTTGCTCGAGTCGATGATGAGCTCGCATCCGCTCACCTTGGCGATGGCGGCGTACAGCCGCCCGTAGTACGAGGTGTACTCGGTGAGCGCCGGGCGCAACGCGGGATGGACGTGCCGCCCCGCCAGGACCGGGATGTACCGGTTCCGGTCTACCCGGGCCCGGAGGGCGGCGATGCGGTCCACGTCGACCTGATCCCAGCCGCCGAATGCCGTCGTGCCCACCCGTGCCCAGAACTGGCAC
>JBAPYC010001003.1:0-10192 GCA_049284535.1 Streptosporangiaceae bacterium | reverse complement strand
GGCGGTTGAACGCGGACAGCCGGATCGTGTTGGCCACCAGCAGCACCGCGGCCACGATCAGGATCAGCGCGATGATGATCACCGCGTTCCTGGCCCCGTCGAGCAGCCGGTAGAACTTGTCCAGGATGGTCATCTCGTCGACCACGGTCTCCACTCCGGCCGCGCCGGTGACCGCGCTGGACACGATGTTGTAGTCGGCCTCGGGATTCTTGAGCTTGACCTCAAACGAGTCGGGAATGTCGCCTTGCTGGGTGTCCTGCACCAGGGCGGGCTCATTGGCGAAGTACTGCCGGAACTCGGAGTAGGCCTGCTGCTGGTTGACGTAGTAGACCTTCTCGACCTGCGGCATGGCCGCCAGGCGCGCCTGCAGCTGGGCCCGCTCGGCCGCGGTCGAAGGCCCGTTCTGCTGGCACTGCGGCTGCGGGCTCGTCTTGATGCACAGGTAGATCGACAGCTCGACCTTGCCTTGCCAGTAGGTCCTGGTCCGGTCCACCTGCTTGACGAACAGCAGACCGGTGCCGAGCAGGGACAGGCTGATGGCCACGACCACGATGAGCGCCATCGTCATGGTGAGATTCCGGCGCAGCCCGATCCAGATCTCCTGGAGGACGAACTGTGAACGCATGGCGATGATCCCTCGGTAGGCGGCACCGCGCGGAAGCATCCCGCGGTGATAACTGGTCAGTATGCCTGGCCGTACACCCCGCGCGACTGATCTCGGACAACCTTGCCGTATTCAAGCTCGATCACCCGCTTGCGCATGGAGTCGACGATGGCTGCGTCGTGGGTCGCCATCACCACAGTCGTCCCGGTCCGGTTGATGCGGTCGAGCACCTTCATGATGCCGATCGAGGTGGCCGGGTCGATGTTCCCGGTCGGCTCGTCGGCGAGCAGGATCATCGGCCGGTTGACGAAGGCCCGGGCCATGGCGACGCGCTGCTGCTCGCCGCCGGACAGCTCGTCGGGCATCCGGTCGTGCTTGCCCTCCAGCCCGACCAGGTCGATGACCTCGGGAACGACCTTGCGAATGAACCGCCGGTGCTTGCCGATGACCTCCAGCGCGAACGCGACGTTCTGGTAGACGTTCTTGTTGGGCAGCAGCCGGAAGTCCTGGAACACGCAGCCGATCCGGCGCCGCAGGTACGGCACCTTCCAGTTGGTCAGTCGGGCCAGGTCACGGCCGGCCACGTGGATCTTGCCGTCCGACGGCCGCTCCTCCTTCAGGACCAGCCGCAGGAAGGTCGATTTCCCCGATCCGGACGGGCCGACCAGGAAGACGAATTCCCCCTTGGCGACCTCGATGTTGACGCTTTCCAGGGCCGGACGGCTCTGGTTGGGATAGACCTTTGTGACGTTATCGAAGGTGATCACGGGACCATCACAGGGACGTAGGTGTGGGCTTGACCGCGGCTGCCGCCGGCAAATGAGGGCACAGCATGCGGGTAACCTGGGTTAGCCAGGGAACAGTCTAGAGGGAAACTGGCAGCTGAGGCCCTACAACGCGGCAAGTGCCGGGGCGCGGGCCAGCCGGAAGGGGTTCCGATGAGCTGCGAACACCTGATTTGCGCGAACTGCGCTAATCCTGTCGCCGAGGGACGCTGCCCGGCGTGTCGCGCTGCCCGAGACCACGTTCACCACCAGCACTGGTCCGCCAGCCCGCAGCTGATCATCGCCGCCGTAGGAGTACTGCTCGTGCTGCTCCTGCTGTCCCTGCACCTGGCGAGCTGACCCTGGTTAGCTGAGCGCAGATCGGGCCGGACCCGCGGATCATCAGCGGCCATTCTGGCGCATCCAGCGGATTTCAGCGTCAATGAACTCGTCTATTTCGCCGTCCAGCACGGCCACGGCGTTACCCGTTTCCTTCCCCGTCCGGACGTCCTTGACGTTCTGGTACGGGTAGAGCACGTAGTTCCGGATCTGGGTGCCCCAGGCCCGTCCCCCGTCGCCGCGCAGCGCCTGCATCTGCTCGGCTTCCTCCTGCCGCCGCCGTTCCAGCAGCTTGGCCTGCAGGACGGCCATGGCCGAGGCCCGGTTCTGGATCTGGCTGCGCTCGTTCTGGCAGGACACCACGATGCCGGTGGGGAGATGGGTGATGCGGACGGCGGAGTCCGTGGTGTTCACGCCCTGGCCGCCCGGGCCGCTGGAACGGAACACGTCCACCCGGATCTCGTCTTCGGGGATCTCGATGTGATCGGTCTGCTCCACGACCGGCATCACGTCCACCCCGGCGAACGAGGTCTGCCGGCGCCCCTGGTTGTCGTATTTGGAGATACGGACCATCCGGTGCGTGCCATGCTCGCCGCGCAGCGTCCCGTAGGCGTAAGGCGCGCTCACCGCGAAGGTGGTCGACTTGATCCCGGCCTCCTCCGCGTAGGAAGTGTCGTACACCTCTGTCGGGTACTTGTGCCGCTCGGCCCAGCGCAGGTACATGCGCAGCAGGTTCTCCGCAAAGTCGGCCGCGTCCGCGCCGCCGGCCTGCGCGTTGATCGAGATCAGGGCCTCCCGGGCGTCGTATTCGCCGTTCAGCAGCGTGCGCACCTCGAGCTGGTCGATCTCCTTGCGCAGCGCGGCAAGTTCACGCAGCGCCTCCTCGCGGGTGGGCTGGTCGTCCTCGCTCTCCGCCAGGTCGAACAGCACGCTGGTGTCGCCGAGCCGCTGCCGCAGCCCGGTCAGCCGGGCCAGCTCGGCCTCCAGATACGACAGCCGCCGGGTCACCTTCTGCGCCCGGTCCTGGTCAGCCCACAGCCCGGGGTCGGCCGCCTGCTCGCGCAAGCTGGCCGCCTCCTTCTCAAGTTCCCCGGGATCGAGCACCGCTTCGATGCTGTCGAGCGTCGATGTCAGTGCCGCAATTTCCTCGGCGGGATCGGTACCTGCCATGTCGGCAAGCCTAACCGAGGGTGGCGGGCGCAAGAGCATCTCGCGTGGACGCAAAACAGCGGCCGTAATTCGGTATCCTGCCTTAGCGTGGCACACCGAAGGCGCAGGACCTGGGCAGGTGCCGCGATCATGGCGGCGCTGGCCGGCGTGACCGCGCTGTCCGTCCAGGGCTGCGCCGCGTCCGCGCCCGCGGCCGCGGACTCGGTGGCTGCTTCCCACCTCGTGACGATCACGAAGGCGCAGGCGGAATTCGCCAGCATCACGAAAGGCATCGACAAGGCCGCGGCCCAGGCCGACCAGATACTCGGGCTCTCCTACGTGACCGGCGCCGCCTATCTTCAGGCCAGCGCTCAGTACACCGCCCAGGCGGCGGCGAGCACGCCGGTGACCCGGTACCGCTACAGCGACCCGACGTACCTGGTCCCGGCGCTGAGCAGTTTCCCGGAGTGGTTTGCGGTCGAGGCGTCCCGGAGCACGGTCACCAACGGCCACGCTAGCGCCCCGGTGGAGACGCTGCTGCTGTTCTCCAGGCAGAAGGCGGCCCTGAACTGGACGCTGGCCGGGCAGACCGTGCTGGCCCGCAAGCTCCCGGCGATCGCCATGGACCATGGCTACACCATCCCGGTGCCCACCACCGACCCGGAGCTGCTGATGCGCCCCGACGTGGTCGGGGCGACCCAGGCGGCCGTGGTCGACGAGGGACCGTCCGCCCCGGCCGCGGCGGTGGTCGCCAGCGGCCCGCAAACCGACGGCCTGTACGCGGCCCAGTCCGCCCAGGCCCGCGCCGCTTCGGCCCAGCAGCTGTCGTACAACTGGTTGCTTGAGGGAGCGACGTTCCCGCAGGTTGGGCTGCGCCTGCGCAACGGCGGCGCGCTGGTGCTGTACGGGATGTACCTGAACACCTCCATCGCGCATTACAACCTGGCCGCCGGGACGCCGATCAAGGTGCCCGCCGGGTTCTTCCCGCTCTTCGCGGCGCCCACCGAGGTGGCGTACCACGAGATATACGCCGACTGGACCTACCAGTACGCGGCGATCGACCCGCCGGCCAGCGCGCATGGCGCCCGGTTGCAGGTCATCGCGGCCCAGGGCAGCCCCACCTTCGGCCACGCCTACTAGCACCAGGTCGCGGGTGGCGGTGGCCGGGTGGGCCGCGGGCGGGGCGGCCGGGTGGGGCGGCCGGGTGCTGGGGGTTGCTTAGTCTGCTAATTCGGCGTCGGGGAGAGAGCTGGCGGCGACCAGGGTGCGGACGGCGCGCAGGGCGACCGACAAGGTGGTGAAGGTGAACCGTTCGGTCTCCCAGATCTCGCCCAGGGTCTGCGCGGCCATGCTCACGGCGGGCTCGTTGCGGGCGGCCCAGGCGGCCAGCCGTTCTTCCGGCGACCTGGCGCCGCCGGCCCCGGTGGCACCGAGAACGTCCGCGGCCAGCGACGCGAGCGCGGCGTACAGGTCGTCCCGCAGTGCGGCCCGGGCCATGGTGGACCAGCGGTCCTCCCGCGGCAGCGCGGTGATGCGGTCCCGCAGCCGGGTGATCTGCAGCCGGTCGGCCAGGTCGAAGTAGACCTCGGCGGTCTCCTCGATGCCCCGGCCGGCCGAGGCGGCCACCTGCACGATGTCGAAGGCGGCGTACGTCGACACCATGGCCGCCGCCCGTTCGGCCAGGTCGAGCGGGACACCCAGCTCGGCGTAGGAGTCGCGGCGCTCCTCGAACCCGGCCAGGTCGCGGCCGGTGAGCAGCTTGGGCAGGCCGGCCCGGACCGTGCGCACCCCGTCGGCGAAGAAGTCCACGGTGGAGGCCAGGTCGAACGGCGGGCGGCGGTTGTGCAGCAGCCACCGGGTGGCCCGCTCGGTCAGCTTGCGGCCCTCCAGCAGCAGCGTGATCCGGGCGGCCACGCCCACCTGGCCCTCCAGGTCCTCGACCTGATGCCAGAAGGCCGGCATCTCGAAGACATCGCGAGCCACCAGCCAGGCGCGGGTCAGGTCGGGCACGGACGCGCCGGTCTCCTCGATGAGCCGGAACAGGAACGTGGTGCCCGAGGTGTCGATCATCTCGTTCACCACCGAGGTGGTGATGATCTCCCGGCGCAGCGGGTGCGACTCCATCCGGTCGGCGAACCGTTCCCGCAGCGGGGCGGGGAAGTACCCATCCAGCACCCGGCGCAGGTAGGGGTCGTCGGGCAGGCCGGACTCGAGCATGTCCTCGGCGGCGGAAATCTTGGTGTGGGCGAGCAGCAGCGCCAGCTCCGGGTTGGTCAGGCCCGCGCCCGACGAGCGCCGTTCGGCAATCTCCCGCTCGTCCGGCAGCACGTCGCGCAGCTGGCTCAGACGCTTGTCCTTGATCATCTTGCGCAGGTAGCGCGCGTGCACGTGGAGCAGGGACGGGGCCTGGGACCGGGCCACGGCCAGGGCCATGTTCTGCCCGTAGTTGTGCCGGAGCACCAGACCGGCGACCTCGCCGGTCATCTCCTCCAGCAGCTGGTGGCGGCTGGACGCCGGAATGGCGCCGTCCCGGATGGCGTCGGCCAGCAGGATCTTGATGTTGACCTCGTGGTCGGAGGTGTCCACCCCGGCGGAGTTGTCGATGAAGTCGGTGTTCATCAGGCCGCCGCCGAGCGAGTACTGGATCCGGGCCGCCTGGGTCAGGCCCAGGTTGCCGCCCTCGCCGATGACCCGGGCCCGGACACCGGTGGCGTCGACGCGGACCGCGTCGTTGGACCGGTCCCCCACGTCCGCGTGCGACTCGGACGTGGCCTTGATGTAGGTGCCGATGCCACCGTTCCAGAGCAGGCCGACCGGGGCGGCCAGGATGGCCGAGACGAGCTCGTCCGGAGACAGCGCGCTGATCCCGGCGTCCAGGCCGAGCACCGCGCGGACCTGCGGGGAGACCGGGACCGACTTGGCCGTGCGCGGCCAGACCCCGCCACCGGCCGAGATCAGCGTGGGGTCATAGTCCGCCCACGAGGACCGGGGCAGGGCGAACATCCGGCGCCGTTCGGCGAAGCTGACGGCCGGGTCGGGGTCGGGGTCACAGAACACGTGCCGGTGGTCGAACGCCGCGACCAGCTTGATGTGCTCCGACAGCAGCATGCCGTTGCCGAACACGTCACCGGACATGTCGCCGATCCCGGCCACGGTGAACTCGTCGGTGTCCGGGTTCAGCCCCAGCGCGGCGAAGTGCCACTTCACCGACTCCCAGGCGCCGCGGGCGGTGATGCCCATCTTCTTGTGGTCGTAGCCCTCGGACCCGCCGGAGGCGAACGCGTCGCCGAGCCAGAAGCCGTACCGGGCGGCGATCTCGTTGGCGGTGTCGGAGAACGTGGCCGTCCCCTTGTCCGCCGCCACCACCAGGTACGGGTCGTCGCCGTCGCGGCGGACCACGCCGGACGGCGGCACCACCTTGTCGCCGACGATGTTGTCGGTCACGTCCAGCATGGAGGCGATAAACGTCTGATAGCAGGCCAGCACCTCGGCCTGGTAGGCCTCGCGGTCTGAGGGGTCGGGCAGCCGCTTGCACACGAAGCCGCCCTTGGCCCCGGCCGGGACGATGACCGCGTTCTTGACCTCCTGCGCCTTGACCAGGCCGAGCACCTCGGTGCGGAAGTCCTCCTGCCGGTCCGACCAGCGCAGCCCGCCGCGCGCGACCCGGCCGAAGCGCAGGTGCACCGCCTCCAGCCGCGGTGAGTACACGAAGATCTCGTACTTGGGCCGGGGGAAGGTGAGCCCGGGGAGGTTCTCCGGGTTGAGCTTGAGGGTCAGGGTGCGGGGGCCCTCGATGCCGCCCGGGCTGTCCTTCTTGTAGTAGTTGGTGCGCAGCGTGGCCTCGATCAGGGCCAGGTAGGAACGCAGGATCCGGTCCGCGTCCAGGCTGGTCACGTCGTCGAGCTGACCGCGGATCTCCTCGGTGATGGCCTCGCAGCGCTCGGCCACCCCGCTTTGCCGGTCCGGGTCGAACCGCGACTCGAACAGCCGGACCAGCAGCCGGGTGATGGCCCCGTTGGAGCGCAGCACCCGCTGCACGTAGTCCTCGCTGAACCGCATCCCGCCCTGGCGCATGTACTTGGCGCAGGCCCGCAGCAGCGTCACCTCGCGCCAGGTCAGGCCGGCCGTCAGGACCAGGGCGTTGAACCCGTCGTCCTCGGTCTGGCCGAACCACAGCGCGGTCAGCGCGTCCTCGAAGATCTGCCGCAGGCTGGCCGTCGCGGCCACGGCCGGCGGCCGCAGCCCGAATTCATAGACCCAGAACGAAGCGGCCTGCGTGCCCGCCGTGAACTGGTACGGGTGCTCGTCCACCACCTCCAGGCCCATGTGCTGCAGTTGCGGCAGCACGTCGGACAAGGTGATCGGCGTACCCAAGCGGTACACCACCAGCGTCCAGCGGTCGGGCTCCTGCACCAGGCGCACGGCGAACTCGGTGCCCGACGTGCGCAGCTTGAGCATCGTGCTCAGGTCGTCAACCGCGTCCCGGGCCGACACGTCGGCCTTGTAGGTCTCCGGGATGCCGGTGGCGGCCAGGTCCAGCAGCGGCTGAGCCCCCTCCTCGCCGAGCACGCGGATCGCCTCGGCGGCGACGTCCTCATCCCAGGACCGGACCGCCGCGGCCAGCTTGCGCTCCAGCACGCCCGCGTCCACCTGGGGCACGGCCTGGCCCCGTTTGGCCCGGACCACCACGTACAGGCGGGCCAGGGCGGAGTCGCCCACGTTCGCGCTGTAGTCCACCGAGGCCCCATGCAGCGCCTCGGCCAGGATGCCCTGGGCCCGCAGCCGCACCTTGGTGGTGTAGCGGTCCCGGGGCAGGTACACCAGGCAGGACATGTACCGGCCGTAACGGTCCCGGCGCAGGAAGAGCCGGGTCTGCTTGCGCTCGGATAGCCGCAGCACGCCCAGCGCGATCGGGGTCAGCTCCTCGGCCGAGATCTCGAAGAGCTCCTCCCGCGGGTAGTCCTCCAGGATCTCGACCAGGTCCTCGCCGTCGTAGCTGTCGAGCGGGATGCCGGCGGCCGCCACCACGTGGGCGAGCTTGCGCCGCAGCACCGGGACGCTGGTGACGGGCGCGGTGTGGGCCGCGTGCGTGTAGAGCCCGAGGAAGCGGAACTCGCGGGTGACCTTCCCGGCCGCATCCACCGCCTTGACCGAGACGTAGTCCAGGTAGTTGGCGCGGTAGACGGTGGACCGGGAGTTGGCCTTGGCCAGCACGAGCCGCTCGTCCGCGTCCACGGCGCGGAGCGCGACCTGGGTGGGCAGCCTGCCCTCGGCGCCGGCGCCCTGCCGGTCGTGCCGCAAGATGCCCAGGCCGGTCCCTGGCACGGCCCGCAGCCGGACGCCGTCGGGCTGCGCCAGCACGTCGTACTCCCGGTAGCCGAGGAACAGGAAGTTGCCGTCGGCCAGCCAGCGCAGCAGGTCGGCGGATTCGCCCACGTCGCTATCCGGCTTGGTGTCCAGCTCGGCGGCCAGGGCGCGGGCGGCCGTTCCCATCCGCGGCTGGTCCTCCACCGCGACCCGCACGTCGTCCAGCACGCGGCGCAGATCGGCCGCGAGCTCGTCCGCGCTGACCCGGTCCCGGGGTGGTCCCAGCTCGACGTGCATCCAGGACTCGCCCAGCTCGTCCGCGCCGAGGCCGGCGGGGTCCTCACAGACGCCGACGATGCCGCGCAGGGCGCCGGTCACGTCCCGGCGCACGCGCAGCACGGGGTGGACCAGCAGCTGGATCTCGGCCTCGTGCCGGTTCAGCTCGGTGGTGACCGAGTCGACCAGGTACGGCATGTCGTCGGTGACGATGTCCACGACCAGGCTGGCGGAGCCGACCCGCTCCAGGTGGGCACGGCCCGGCTCGCGGACCTGGACCAGGGCCCGGCCCTGCGGCCGGCTGCGGCCCAGCCGGACGTGGGCCTCGGCCACCGCGGCCATCCGGGACGGCGAGGCCAGGTCCTCGGTGGCCACCCGCTGGAAGTACGCCCGCAGGTAGCAGGCGATGTCGTCCCGGCTGCCCAGGGCGGGGTCTTCCCGCCACACCTCATCTGCCTTGGTCAGCAGGGATTCCCGGGCCCTGCGCTCGGTATCGCCGTCTACCGGTTCGTCCGGCATCGAGTCCACTCCTTCGTGTCCACTCATCGCCTGATGTCCTCGTCTCGGCATCGCGCCACCCTGCCACATCATTGTGACGAGGCTGTTACATAAGGTAACCGGCTCGTGCCTAGCCTTTCGCTAGTCTGGGCTGGCGCCGCCCTGGAACCGCGCGAAGTAATGCAGCGCATCGGGGTCGGCCAGCGCGTTCGGATCCGCGGCCCGCTCCGGCTCGGTGCCGTGCAGGATCTTGCGCACCGGGACCTCCAGCTTCTTGCCGGAAAGGGTCCGCGGGATGCCGGGCACCTGGTGGATCTCGTCGGGCGCGTGCCGAGGGGAGAGCTGCGCCCGGAGCGCGGCGCGGATCCTGGCCTTCAGGTCATCGTCCAGTTCACTTCCCTCGGCAGGCACCACGAACAAGACGAGCCGACCCTCGGCGCCGAGCCTGCCGGTATCAACTACCAGGCTATCTCCGATTTCACCGAACCCTTCCACCACGCGGTAGAACTCGCTGGTGCCCATCCGGACGCCGCCACGGTTGAGGGTGGCGTCCGAGCGGCCGAAGATGACGCAGCCTCCGTCCGGCAGGATCTCGATCCAGTCGCCGTGCCGCCAGATCCCCGGATAGGCGTCGAAGTAGCTTTCGGCGTAGCGGGTGCCCTCAGGGTCGTTCCAGAACCCGACCGGCATCGACGGCATGGGCTGGGTCAGCACGAGCTCGCCGACCTCGCCGATGACCGCCTTGCCGTTCTCGTCGAAGGCCTCCACCGCGGCGCCCAGGCAGCGGCCCGCGATGATGCCTGCGCGCACCGGCAGCAGCGGGTTCGGCCCCACGATGCCGGTGCAGATGTCCGTGCCGCCGGAGAAGGACCCGAGCAGCACGTCTTTCTTGACCTGGTCATACACCCAGTCGAAGCCCTCGGGCGGCAGCGGCGAGCCGGTCGAGCCGATGCCGCGCAGCGCGGACAGGTCGAGCTCGGTGCCGGGACCCAGCTCCGCCTTCATGCAGGCGACCAGGTAGGGCGCGCCCACGCCCAGGTAGCTGACGCCGTGCTCGGCGGCCAGCTGCCACAGCCGGTCCGGCCCCGGGTAGCCGGCGCTGCCGTCGTACAGCACGGTCGTCACCCCGGCCAGCAGGCCGCCGGCCAGGTAATTCCACATCATCCAGCCGGTCGTGGTGTACCAGGTGAACACGTCGCCGGGGTGCAGGTCCTGGTGCAGCGAGAGCGCCTTGAGGTGCTCAAGCACGATGCCG
>JBAPYC010001002.1:0-4995 GCA_049284535.1 Streptosporangiaceae bacterium | reverse complement strand
ACCGGTAGCCTGCTCGCACTGGCTTCGGACGTGCGCGACAAGCTGGTCTTTCGTGGCCGGGTAGTCGACGCCGTGCAGGTAACGCTGGACAACGGCTGGACTGGGTAGTGAGTTCTCAGTCAATGGTGATACCCCTTAGTTGCTAGAGCCCCGATTGACGGCTGCTCTGACCTGGCCCCGCGCAGCGCCCCGCCCGCGCCGACTTTTCGCGCCGGGCTTCCTGAACTCAGGATTCCACCGCGCCGAAACGGCCGTATCCCCTATCCAGGGGGTTCCGCAGCAGGCGTTCCCGACCCGCCGGCCAGGCCTGCTACACCCATTGTTCCTTCGTGGCTCGTACTGCGGCCTGGACCCGGTTCCGCACCTCAAGCCTGCGCAGGATCTCCTGGATGTGTGTCTTCACCGTGTTCTCGCTGAGATGAATCCGGCTGGCGATCTCCTTGTTCGACAAGCCCTCGGTAAGCAGACGCAGGATCTCTTGCTGACTGTCGTTGAGCCGGGGCCGGGCCGGGGCCGTGTTACCGGGATCCACCCGGAAGGCAGCCGCCATGCGCTCGCGCTCCAGCGCCACAAGTTCATCCCGCTCCGCTCGACTCAGGTGCTCGTGAAGCTGCTGGAGCCGGACAATCATCTCCTGCTGGTGCCGGTACAGGCCCGCGTTGTCGATCGCCACGGCGACCTGGTTGGCGAAGGTGGACAGGAGGCGCTCGTCGTCGGGCCCATAGCCTTTCCTCTTATTCGCTACCCCGATCATGCCGATCACTTCGGTGCCCAATTGGAGCGGCACCCCGAGAAAGGTCCGGACTTCCGGATGCCCAGGGGGTTGACCCACCCTTACCGGGTCATTCTCGACATCATTCGAGATGTGCGGGCGGCCTTCGGTGATCACGATCCCGAAGACACTGGGCCGGACTGGCATGCGTTTGAAGCGCTCGTAGAATTCGGGATCGGGAGGAGCGAACCCCTTTACTGCGACGACGTCCATGTCGACGCGGCCCTCGTTGAGGAGATCGATGAACCCCATCTCCGATGCCGTGAGCGCCAAGCAGAATGTCAAGGCCAGGTCGTAGGCTTCCGTGAGATGCCGGAGGCTGGCGATCTGCGCCGAGATCCCGTACAGGGACTCCAGTTGGTCGCGGTACCTGCTGTTGTTCGCCATAGCTGCCTCTTCAATTGAGCATAGTCCCGCCGTAGACCGGGAGCGGGAGCGTATCCGACCGGAGGCGTGACGGCTCACGTCAAAGGCATTTTCCCCCGACCGGGTGAGTCGGTATCACCCGGGCTACCGATGACCCGGGCCACTCGCGGACGTGACAATTGCCTGTTGGTTACTGGAAGGCGAGTGAGCCGCGGAGGCGGTTCGGCCGCCCGGGATCTGTGAGCGGAGCAGGGTATTGAACGCAGAGCCACCCCATCGTCCCGGCGACCGCTCGGCGCCCGAGGAGGGGTATGACATCGGACTCGCGCCGGTCGGGCTGCTGGTCGCCGCCAGCGATGGTCATGTTATCGCCACCAACCAGGCCTGGAGCGAGCTGTCGAACCTCAGCGGACCTGACTCGGCCGGCCAGGGGTTCCTCGCGGCACTCGCCCCGGCCGAACGCCCCCGGCTTCAAGACGACCTGCGCCAAGTCGCCCTCGGAACCGGCCAGGTCGTGGGTGACTATCATCTGGAGGCCGGTTCGACCCGGCATCGGACCCGCTGGTGGCTGCGCCCGCACAACCGCCAGGGGGTCCCACTGGTGGTCATGGCAGTCGGTGACTTCACCAGCCCTCTGATTTCCTCAGCGGAGCCAGGTTCCCGCTTGACCCCAGCCGGCACGCCCATCGAAGTCGCCGACGTCATCATCGCGGAGCTCATCGCTATCGGGTTCACCCTGGCGTCGTGCGTCGACATCGCCGATGAAATGGTCTTCAGCCGGGTAGCACAAGTAGTCGCCGACCTCGACCGGACCATACAGCGCCTGGACAACTCCCGCACTCAACCGGATCAGGCCTGGGGCGATGAACCCTGCTTGGGCCAGCAGTAGCCCGCCGTGAAGAGCTGGCCAGCCGCGATGCACGATACCGCGGTTGTGGCGACCCTGTAATCAAGGCGCGAAGATCGAGCGGGATCGTTCGCCACCGTCACGAACCCACGGGAGTCTGCCGTGCCCGGCCAAACCGCCGCGCCATCAACGGCCGATATGGAGATGGCCGCCGCGCCGCCGGCGATGTTCGCCGAAGATGCCCCCAGCTGAACTGCCCGCCAGGAAGCGCTGGCTGGCCCTGGCCGTGCTGTGCGTGACGGTGCTGGTCGCGAACCTGGACAGCACGGTCGTGAACGTCACGCTCCCCACCCTGGTCCGCGACCTGAACGCTACGTCCGGCGACCTGCAGTGGATCGTCGACTCCTACATCGTCGTGTTCGTCGGCTCGCTGCTGGCCGCGGGCAGCCTGGCGACCGGATCGGCCGCAAGAAGACGCTGCTGGCCGGCCTGGCCGTCTTCGCCGGCGGCTCAGCCTGGGCCGCTTTCTCCGGCGACGTCGGCACCCTGATCGCCGCCCGGGCGAGCATGGGCATCTGGCCAGGACCGCGTTCATCAGCGGCATGGACCTGGGCTTGCTCACCGGCGTCGTGGTCGCCGTCACCGGCTGCCTGGTCGCCCTGATCTGCCTGCCGGTCCGCTCCGGCCGCAAAGATCAATTAATCGGAACGGGCCTGGTTTCCCTAGCCCTACGCCAGGTGCATGGCACATCGTGAGCCTGGTTTCACCACCAGGCCGGTCCGGGTTTCCGCGCCGAGTCGAACACCAGGCGGTAGTCCTCGACGGCGCTGACCTGGCAGTCATCCTCGGCCAGGACCTCGGCCTGGATCATCTCGGCGACGCTCGGGCTGGCCGCCCGGGCGGCCGGGGTCTGCCAGCCGGTCTGGCTGATCAGCTGCCCGTCGGCCGGGTCCGCGAAGAGCAGCGTCTCGCGGAAACCGAGGGTGTCGACCAGCCACGGGACCGCGGTGTCCCCGTACACGTCGACCACGTCCGGGACTCCCGCCGGCTTGACCTGCATCCGCGTCAGCCGGATCGCCTCTCCCGGCGGCCCCTCCCGTTCGAAGGCGGCCACCTGGTAATCCTCGGCCGGCACCGGTCGCTTGACCCGCCGGGCCAGTTCGGCCTGGAACACCGCCTCGGTGTCCCTGCTCAGCCACAGCGCCTCCTGCGTCGCCCAGAACGACTCGAACACCGCGACGCCGGGCTGCTCCAGCAGCGCCAGCCCCAGGCTGCCGCGCTGGCTCTCCACCACCGGGCGGGCCTCGTCCCGCAGGTACTCGATGCACCCCGCCAGGACCTGCGGGTCCGCGGCGACCAGGCTGAACCGCACGTGCATCATGGCCGACTCCGTAAACCAGTCAGACGGGCGATCCCGCCGTGGTATGCGCCCTGCGCCCGTGCCAGCGGCTCCGGCAGGCTCTGGATCCCGGTCGTCAGCATGAAGTCAGCCTTGCCGCCACGCGGCCGTCTCACATCCCCCGGTCATGGGGTTTGCGCTGCCTCGGGCCGGGCGTGCTCCAGCGCGATCCGGGCCAGGTCGACGCGCGACCTGATGTCGAGCTTGCGGAACACCTGGCGCAGATGGAACGCGACCGTGTGCGTGCTGACGAACAGCTGGTCGGCTATCCGCTGGTTGGTCAGGCCTTCGGCCACCAGGTGGGCCGTGGCCTGCTCGATGTCGGTGAGGCTGGCCCAGCCCGCAGTCGGCCTCTGCTCACTCGCCCGGTGCCGCCGCCGCACCCCGAGCCGGCGCAGCCGTCGGCGGGTGCGCGCCACGCTCCGGCGCGCCCCCAGCCGGTCGTACTCCCGGAGCGCTTCCTCCAGGCTGCGGATCGCTTCGCGGTCCCGGCCCGCCGCGGCCAGCAGCACGCCCTGGTCCTCCAGCGCGCACGCGCGGGCCCACGGGTCCGGAAGCTGGGCGGACGCGTGCTCCAGAAGGGAGACGTCGGACTTCAGCAGCCCCTCAGCGTGCTCGGCCGAAGCGCGGATGAAGGCGAGCGTGGGATTGCCTCGCGCGACCTCGCTGATGGCCGTGACGACCCCAGCGGCCTGCTCGCTGTCTCCGGCGGCCAGTGCGACCCGGACCAGCCACGGCGCGCTGGCCGGATCGGTCAGCAGCACCGACCTGTGCTCTGGCAGGCCGGCCAGCACGTCGGCCAGGAAGTCCAGCGCCGCCCGCGGGCCGCGGCGCGCCTCCAGGATCTGGGCCTCAACCAGCCGTACCCCGTCAGTCAGATAGGGAGAGGGGTAATAGTGGCCGAGAGCCGGCAGCCGCTGAACGTACTCGGCGGCCTTGGGCAGGTCGCCGCGGCGCAGGGCGAGGACGGCGAGGACCGGCATCGCGAGCGAGTCGCCGGAGAAGCGCCCGCCGGCCTTCACCTGCCTCGAGGCCGATTCGGCCAGCGCGACCGCATCGTCGAGCCGGCCCGCCGCCAGGGCAATCCGGGCGCGCAGCACCTCGATTATCCCTTCCGGCCTCGGGCCCCCTACCTCGAAGGCATCAGTGATCGCGGTGGCTTCGTCCAGCCGGCGGACCTGGATGAGGGCGGAGGCCAGGAAGATGTGCGGGCTGAAATGCGTGGTCTCATACGGCCGGTTCGCCGCCTGGCGGACGGCCTGAGCGGCCAGGTCGAGCGCTTCGGCCGCCCGGCCCGAGTCCCACCTGGCCACGGCGAGCGCGGCCATCGCGGCCACTGCCATCTCACCGCGCCTGGTGCTCGGCTCGGCCAGGATGGTCCCGGCCAGCTGATCGGCCTGCTGATTTCCGCGCAGCCCCAGCCACGCCCACATCAGCGCGACGGTCGCCTGGTCACGCAGGTCGGCGGGGACGCCGGGAGTCGTGAGCACCGTCTGGGCTTCGGTCATGGCCTCCGTGGCTCGCCCGGTCAGGGCCAGCAGCGACGCGAGCGCGCACCGAATCGCCGCGGCCTCGCGCGCCGACGGCGGCACCGCGAGCGCCGACCGGACC
>JBAPYC010001001.1:0-2028 GCA_049284535.1 Streptosporangiaceae bacterium | reverse complement strand
GGTCGGCGCCGGTGAACGAGCCGGTCGCGACGCCGACGGCCCGCGCCCCGGCCTGGACCGCGGCGGCCATGTCCGGCGGGGTGTCGCCGACGTAGACGACGGCGTGCAGGCGCCGCAGCACGACCGCCTTCTCCGGGCCATGGACCAAGGTGAACAGCTCGTCCGCGGCCAGCCCGACCGCTCGCAGGCTAGGCGCGACCGAGATCGGGTGCTTGGCCGTGATGATGACCACGCGCTCCCCCGCCGCCCGGACCGCGGCCAGCGCCTCGTGCGCCCCGGGCAGGGCGGTGGTCATGGTCCCGGCCAGCTGGACGTAGTGCCGCCGGTAGATTTCGGCCGCCGGGGCGATCTCGCCGGGCGGGAACCAGAAGGCCAGCTCATCCTCCAGCTTGATGCCCAGCCTGCGGTCCACCGCGGCCAGGTCGATCGCGATACCGGTCTCCCGTGCGACCTGGCCGAAGGAGGCCAGGATGGCCGGGCGGGAATCGATCAGCGTCATGTCGAGGTCGAAGCCGACCGGACCCAGCTGGGTCATCCCACCCCGTTCCCGAGCAGCTCGCTGCGTCCGCCAGCTCGGCTGACCTCAGCGGGCCCCCTAGGCGGGCCCCTCACCGGGCCGGCCCCTTCAGCGGGCCCCTCAGTTGGCCGAGCCGGACCACTCTATCCAACCGCCTTGACCGCCGAGATGAGCAGCAGGGGCGGCCGGTCGCGGTACGGCGCCAGGCCGGGCCGCCGGGCCACGGCGACCGGGGCGGGCTGCGGTTCGTCCAGGGCGGCGAGGGTCAGCCCGGCCGCTAGCACCCCGCCGGCCAGCGTGGCCGGGCGGCGGTGGTACTTGGTCAGCGCCGTGCCGAACCAGGTCTGCACCCGCGCGCCCTCCTGGTCGTAGCGGCCGGCTGTGCCGTCCGGCGGGACCGGGAGCCGCGCCGTGACGGCGGGATGCTCGACGCTGAACACCAGGTGGCCGCCGGGCCGCAGCCACCGGGCGACCCGCTCCAGCAGACCGCGGTAGTCGGCCACGTAATGCAGGACGAGGCTGCTGACTACCAGGTCGGTCACGCTGGCGGGCAGGTCGAGGGACCCGATGTCGGCCCGCAGGTACTGGACCCGCGGGTCGGGTACCCGCATCGCCCGGTCGAGCATACGGCGGGCCGCGTCGACGGCCAGCACGGACCGGGCCCCCGCGCCGGCCAGGCGACGGGCCAGCGCCCCGTCCCCGCAGCCGAGTTCGACGACGTCCGCGTCCTGGACGCGGGGCAGCAGGCGCCGGAACGCGGGCTGCTCCAGCGCCTCGTTCAGCCCTGCGCCGGCGTCGCGCATCTGCTGGTAACGGGCGAAGAAGACCAGGTCATCATAGAGATCGGAGCCGGCCAGGGGCTGTCCGGTGGCCTGCGTGCGCCTCACAGCCAGGCCACCAGGTCGCAGAGCTCGACCAGCGGCAGGCCCCAGCGCAGCGCGGCGATCTCGGCCTCGGCCGCGCCGGCCATGGTCCCGTCGCGGTTCATCAGCTCGCAGCACACGCCGACCGGCGCCAGGCTGGCCGCGACGCACAAGGCCACGGTCGCCTCGGTGTGGCCGGTCCGCTCGGCCAGCAGCCCGGGCTTAGCCGCCAGCGGGATGACGTGCCCGGGGCGGGAAAAGTCCTCCGGACGGGCGGCCGGCTCGGCCAGCCGCCGCACGGTGGCGGCGCGTTCGGCCGCCGACACGCCCGTCCCCCGGGCCGAGGCCAGGTCGACCGGGGTGCAGAAAGCGGTGTGCTGCCGGTCGCCCTCGCCGGGAATGGCCTCGATCTCCAGCCGCTCGAGCACCGCGGGCGCGCACGGCACACACGGATGGCCGCAGACCCGGGTGAGCAGGAAGCTGAAGGCTTCCGGCTTGATGGCCCGGCCGGGCAGGACGACGTCGGCCTCGCCCTCGACGGCCGGATCCCAGACGAGGACGGCGCCGCCGGCCGCGAACTGGCGCACCGCGTGCTCGGCGCCGGGCTTGCCGGCGACGTGCCCGGCCCGCGGCAGTGCGGTCATGGCC
>JBAPYC010001000.1:0-1726 GCA_049284535.1 Streptosporangiaceae bacterium | reverse complement strand
ACTGGTTGGTCAGCCGGAAGCCGGGCGCGGTCGTGCCCCCCAGCGACGAACCGAGGTCCAGGTTGGGGTTGCTCTCCGCGGCGGTATTTGATCCCGCGGTTGACATGCTCCCCATGCTCGCCGTGCTCGCGGAACCAGAACTGCACCCCGTCAGTGCGGCGAAAGCGCCCAGCATGGCCACTGACCAGAGCGCGACATAAGCCCGTGTCTTCTTCATGGCGAGGCCAGCTTACTCCGGCTTCCGCGGCTATTACTACGCTGTGTAGGAATAACTCCGGGCTGGCCGTTACCACGTCGGGCTCATCCCCGACGATCACCGCGCCGCCGCGGCCCCAGAACAGGTAGCGGAAGGTCAGGTTGACCAGCGTGGACACCCGGTTGCGCCCGCCCAGCAGGTAGACCAGGTGCAGGGCGAACCAGGCCAGCCAGGCCAGCGTGCCGCGCAACCGCAGGCCGCCGGCCAGCTGGACCACGGCGGAGCGCCGCCCGATCGTGGCCATGGTGCCCTTGTCGTGATACCGGAACGTCTCGGTGGGCTGCTTGCGCTCCAGGTGGACGATCTGGCTGGCGGCGTGCTTGCCCATCTGCAGCGCGGGCTGGGCCAGCTGCGGGGTGGGATCGTCCGGGTTCAGCGCCACGTCCCCGACGGCGAAGATCCGGTCCTGACCCTGAACCCGCAGGTCCGGGCCGATCAGGATGCGGCCGTTCTTGCCCTGCGGCAGGCCCCATCCGGAGACCGCGGACGTCGCCGCCACGCCCGCCG
This sequence comes from Streptosporangiaceae bacterium, assembly GCA_049284535.1. Classification (GTDB taxonomy): domain Bacteria; phylum Actinomycetota; class Actinomycetes; order Streptosporangiales; family Streptosporangiaceae; genus Palsa-504. The sequence continues at coordinate 963 of JBAPYC010001000.1, read as the reverse complement.
CCCACACGGTGATGTCGCTCTCCAGGTCGTCGGCGCCGGCCAGGCACACGTGCCCGGGGATGACCTCCTCGATTTTCGCGTTCAGCCGCACGTCCACTCCGCGGTCCAGCAGCTGGGCCTTGGCGTAGTCGCGCAGCTTCTCGTTGAACGGGCCGAGCAGGTACGGGGCCATCTCGACCAGCCGGACGTGGACCCGGGCCGGGTCCACGTCCGGGAAGGTCGCCTTGAGCACGGTGGCGCGCAGCTCCGCCGCCGTGCCGGCCAGCTCGACGCCGGTGGCACCCCCGCCGACGACGGTGACGGCGAGATCGCCACTGCCCACGCTCAGCCGCTCGAAGGCCGCCATGATCTCGTCGCGCAGCACGATGGCGTCGGTCCGGGTGTACAGGCCGTAGGTGTTCTCGGCCGCGCCCTTGATGCCGTAGTAGGAGGCCGACACGCCGGTGGCCAGGATCAGGTAGTCGTAGCCGAGTTCCAGCCCGTTGCCGAGCTTGATCCGCCGCGACGCCACCTCGATCGCGGCCAGCTCGCCCCGCCGGAAGTTGGCCCCGTACCGCTGGGCGAACCCGCCCGCCGGGTAGGCCACGTCACCAGGATTGAGCCCTCCCGTCGCCACCTGGTAGAGCAGCGGCTGGAACGTGCTGTACAGGTGCTCATCGACCAGGGTCACCCGCAGCCCCGCGCGGGTGAGCCCGGAGATGGCGGACAGGCCGCCGAAACCCGCCCCGCAGATGACCACGTGCGGAGCGCTGGGGTCAGTCTGATGTCGTCGCGCGATGGCTACCACCTCCGGGCCCGGCGTCCTTACAGGTACATGCTTACAGATTGAGCGCAACCAGTTCGGGGCGGAGGCAGGCCTGGCCGACGCTGGCGGCGGCCGACGGGCTGACGCTGGGGCCGGGGGCCGTGCCGCCAGGCGCGGACGAGGGACTGCCCGCCGCCGGCGATCCCGCGTCCGTCGCC
>JBAPYC010000999.1:0-22366 GCA_049284535.1 Streptosporangiaceae bacterium | reverse complement strand
GGGCAGGCTCATCGTCGGTGACGTTGTAGATGGCCGGGCCGTCCGCCTCCAGGGCGAGCACGGTGGCTGCGGCCGCGTCATGCAGGGCAATGAACGACATCATGCCCCTGCCGTCGCCGACCAGGGGGTACTGGCGCCTGGCTACGGCGGCCGTCATCTGGTCCGGTTCGCCGTAGAACCCGCCGTAGCGCAGCGCGATGCCCCCGGCGGCGGTCACCGCCTGATCCAGGTGGGCCATGGCCGCGAAGGTCTGCGCCGCGCTGGCCGGCGGTTGCGCCAGCATCGGGTCGTCCTCGGAGGCCACCGGTCCTGATGAGGCGTACCGGTACGGCGCGAAGCTCTGCGCGAGCAGCTTGCGCACACCCGCCGACCGGGCGGCGGCTATCACGTTGTCGGTGCCGTCCGTCCGCAGCCGGTTGGTGGGCGCGAACGTCTTGTCCAGGCTGCGCCCGAAGCGCGAGCCCGCCAGCGCCGTCGCCTGGTAGATGATCGCGTCGGGGCGCACGTGCGCCACCGCCGACCTGGTCGCGGCGCCGTCCAGGATGTCCAGGACGAGCGGGGTCGCGCCGGCGGAGCGGATCCTGCTCTCCTTTGCTGCCGAACGGCACGTCCCGGTCACTTCGTGCCCCTGCCCGGCGAGCTGCCGGGTCAGGTGGGTCCCGACGGCGCCGCTGGCGCCGATGATCAGTATTCGCATGAGCTTGCTCCCGTGTCCGTCACGCCGGAGCGATCCGCCGTGTCAGTGTTTGCGTGTCACCCCGGATGACACGCGCCGTAGGAAGGACGTGACGAGTGAGCAAGGTTGCAGGAGCCGGCTCAGGTCAGGACGCAGAGCTGGCCCGGGTATTCGAGGAGCACCGGCGGCACCTGCGGGCGGTCGCCTACCGGATGCTCGGGTCGCTGGCCGAGGCTGACGACGCGGTGCAGGAGACGTGGGTGCGGTTCGCCGCCGCGGGAACCGAGGGCGTGGGGAACGTGGGCGGCTGGCTGACCACGATCGTCACCCGCTCGTGCCTGAACGTCCTGCGCGCCCGGGCCGCCCGGCCGGAGCAGCTTGCTGGCGTGCACGTGCCAGACCCGATCGCCGTCCATGCCAGCGACGCCGCGCCCGACCCGGAGCAGGAAGCGCTGCTCGCCGAAGCGGTCGGGCTGGCGCTGATGGTCGTGCTGGACGCCCTGACGCCCGGTGAGCGCGTGGCCTTTGTGCTGCACGACGTGTTCGGTGCGCCGTTCAGCGTGATCGGGCAGCTTGTCGGGCGGTCGGAGCAGGCCGCCCGGCAGCTGGCCAGCCGGGCCCGCCGCCAGGTCAGGCAGGCGGGGCCTAGCACCCCCGACGTGGGAGTGCCGCAGCAGCGCGCGATCGTGGACGCGTTTTTCGCGGCGGCCCGCGCGGGCGACTTTGACCGGCTCGTGGACCTGCTCGACCCCGATGCCGTCATCCGGGCGGACGGCGGCCCGGCCCGGCCTGGCGCCTCGGTCGTCATGCGGGGCGCGGCGCAGATCGCCCAGGCGACGATCGCGTCGGCCAGCCCGCTGGCCGACTTCACCCCGGTGCTGGTCAACGGGGTAGCCGGGATGCTGATCACGGTCAGGGGACGGCCGGTGTCGCTCATCGCGGTCACTGTCACCGGCAGCCGGATCACCGCGCTGGACGGCATCACCGACCCCGGCCGGCTGGCCCGGCTTGGGCTGGCGGCCCTCAGCCCCGGAAGCCGCAGCTAGATGGCGCGCCAGCCCAGCCGGCCGGGGCCGCTCAGTCGGGCAATTCGATCGGCGCAATGTCCGCGAATACGTCGCCGGGTCCCGGGTTGTCCGGGTGGGTCCGGCCGCCGAGATGGTGCATGATGCCCCAGACCGCATTCAGCGAGGTCTGCACCGCGCCCTCCACCCAGGCAGGCGTCCAGGCGACGTCGTCGCCGGCCAGGAAGATGCCGCGCTGCTCCGGCGGCAAGTCGTCCTGCATGAAGTGGGCGTACATACGCTGGTTGTAGCGGTAATGGCCGGGCAGCGCACCCTTGAACGCGCCCAGGAAGTGCCGGTCGGCCTCCCAGGACACGGTGATCGGGTCGCCGATGATGTGGCTGGCGATGTCGAGGTCCGGGTAGATCTTCTTCAGCGCGCCGAGTGCCAGCCGGACCCGGCGGTCGACCGGCTCGGGCAGCATCTTCAGCGCATCGCTCATCCAGGAATACGTCAGGCAGATCACGCCCGGCTGGCCTGGACCATTGTCGAACAGGTAGGTGCCGCGGGTCAGCCGGTCGGTCAGTGTCATGCTCATGACGTCGCGGCCGGTGCGCGGGTCCTTGTCCTTCCAGAATGGCCGGTCGACCATGACGAACGTCTTGGAGGACTGCATGTAGCGTGTGCGGTCCAGGGCCGTCCATACCTTCTGTGAGAACAGGCTCTCATCGCACTCGATCTGCGTGGTCAGCAGCCAGCTCTGGCAGGTCACCAGCACCGCGGCGTAGCGGCGGGTGTCCCCCCAGGCGTCGGTCACCGCGATCTGGCCGTCGCCGTCGCGGGCGATCCGCGCCACGCCGGGCCGGGGCGCGCCGGAATGCAGCGAGGCCAGCGAGGTGCCCTCCGGCCAGTGCTCCAGCCTGGTCGCCGGGCAGGTCCAGATGCCGCGCGGGACCTGCTCCACGCCGCCGACGACCAGGCGCTGGTCGGTGTCGCAGTTGGTCATCACGACCCGGAAGATCTCCAGCATGGAGTTCGGGTAGTCCGAGTCCCAGCCGCCGGTGCCGAAACCGACCTGGCCGAACACCTCGCGGTGGTGGAACGAGAGCGCGGAGAACGCCTTGGAGTTCGCCACGAAGTCATAGAACGTGCGGTCGTCCCAGCGGGGCACCAGGTCGTCCCAGATCGCCTTCAGGGTCACCACGTCACGCGCCCGGATCGCGTTCTGGATCTCGGTGAACCGCACCTCCTCCAGCGCCTGCGCCCACGCGTCGGAGACCTCGGTGAACAGCGGAGGCAGGTCGCCGAGGCTGCTCGCGTAGTGGGTGACGCCCTCCAGGTCGATGACCGTGCTGCCGGCCGCTTCGGTCAGCGGGTTCGGGAACGGGCGAGTCTGCAGGCCCAGCTTCCCGACGTAGTGATAGAAGGCCGTCGATGAGACCGGGAAGCGCATCCCGCCGAGTTCGGCGACGATGCCCTCGGCTCCCTCGAACGCCTGCGAGCGCAGCCGGCCGCCCATCTGGGAGGCTTCGTAGACCACGGGCTTGATCCCGAGCCGCATGAGCTCATGCGCCGCGATCAGGCCGGAGATGCCGGCCCCGATGACAGCGACCTCTTCTCCGTGCCGCTCCGGCGGGATTGAGCCGAGGCCGGCCGGGTGCGCTATCCAGTCGTCGAACGGGAACGGGAAGTCCGGGCCGAAGATCGTGACGGGACCGTCCGGGCCAGGTTCTCGGCGGGTGGGTTCGCTCACCATCACAGTGTCTACCACCGACCGCGGGCCGGGCCCAGCACCCGCCCGGCCTCAGCACCCGCCTGGCCTCAGCCGCCCGGCTAAGGCCGGCCGGCGCGGCGTACGACCTACGGCGCCGGGTGGGCTTATGTTCAGAAGCATGTTCGATGACGGCGACATTCTGGACGGCCTCAACGAGCAGCAGCGCCAGGCGGTGACGCATGAAGAAGGACCCCTGCTGATGCTGGCCGGGGCAGGCACCGGCAAGACGCGGACGCTGGTGGCCCGGGCCGCCTGGCTGCGCGACGTCCAGGGCATCGCGCCCAGCCGGATCCTGCTGCTGACCTTTACCCGCCGCGCCGCCAGCGACATGCTGGCCCGGGCCGCGGCCACCGGCGCCGCCGCGAGGAACGCCGGCGAGCGGATCTGCGGCGGCACCTTCCACGCCATCGCGCACAAGATCATCCGCCAGCACGCCGAGTCGTTCTCGCTGGCGCCGCAGTTCACCATCATCGATCCGGGTGACGTCACCGACATCCTGGACGCGCTGCGGGCCGATCACGGCCTGGGGGAGACCGGCCAGCGCGCCCCGCGCGCCCCGGCCTGCGCCGACATCTATACCCGCTGCGTCAACACCGGACGGCCGGTCAGCGAGGTGGTCACGGCCGGCTTCCCGTGGTGCCGCCCGTTCACCGCGCAGCTGGCCGGCCTGTTCCGCGCCTACACCGCCCGCAAGCGGGAGCGTCACCTGCTGGACTTCGATGACCTGCTGCTGCTGTGGCAGGCAGCGCTGGCCGACCCGGCGGCCGGGCCGGTGCTGCGCGGCATGTTCGACGCGGTCCTGGTCGATGAGTACCAGGACGTCAACGCCGTCCAGGCCAGCATCGTGCGGCTGCTCCAGCCGGACGGCAAGCACCTGACCTGCGTCGGCGACGACGCGCAGGCCATCTACGGGTTCCGCGGCGCCGACCCGGCCCACCTGCGGCAGCTCACCGCGGACTATCCCGGTCTTGACGTCGTCCGGCTGGACCGCAACTACCGATCCCGGCAAGGTGTGCTGGACCTGGCCAACGTGATCCGTCCCTCCGCGCCCGGCCTGGAGCTGACGCTGGCCGGGGACCGCGGCCGCGGGACGCGGCCGCTGCTGGTCCGCTGTCACGACGAGGCCGCCCAGGCGCAGGAGATCTGCCTGCGGGTGCTGGAGGCGCACGAGGAAGGCACCGCCCTCCGGGACCAGGCGGTGCTGGTCCGTGCCGCCCATCACAGCGACATCCTGGAGATCGAGCTCACCGCGCGGAAGGTCCCGTACGTCAAGTTCGGCGGACTGCGGTTTACTGACACCGCACACGTGAAGGACTTCCTCGCGGCAGCAAGGATCCTCGGCAACCCGGTCGATGACCTGGCCTGGTTCCGGTTGCTGCGGCTGCACGAGGGCATCGGCCCGGCGCACGCCCGCCGTATTCTCGCCGTCCTGGCTTCGGCGGGCCTGGCTTCGGCGGGCCTGGCTTCGGCGGGGGAGTGGGAGCAGGCCGTATCGGCGGCGCCAGCCCGGTCCCGGGCCGCCCTGGCGGCCACGCTGAAGAGCCTGGCCGCCTGCCTGGGTGATCCCGTCACTGCTCAGGCCCCAGCGATCCTGGCTGCCCTGGATCCGCTCATCCGGGCCCGCTACCCGGACGCGGTTCCCCGGCTGGCCGACCTGGAGCGGCTGGCCGACGCGGCCGCGGCCCACCCGTCCCTGGACGACGCGCTGGCCGAGCTGACCCTGGATCCTCCGGTGTCCGCCTCGGACCTGGCCGGGCCACCGCGGCTGGACGAGGATTACCTGACCATCTCCACCATCCACGCGGCCAAGGGCCTGGAGTGGCCAGCCGTGCACCTGCCGCATCTGGTGGACGGGGCCCTGCCCAGCGACATGGCCCTCGGCGACCCCGACGGGCTGGCCGAGGAGCAGCGCCTGTTCTACGTCGCCGTCACCCGGGCTCGCGATCAGCTGTTCCTCTACGCGCCGATGCGCCTGCACCTGCACCGCCGCGGCCGGGATGACCGGCACGGGTACGGCCAGCTCACCCGGTTCCTGCCCGCGCGGGCTCAGGCCGCCTGCGAGACCGTCGTGGCCAGCTCGCCGAGCCCGGTGCTGCCGGCCGTCGGCTCGCTCACTACCAAGGTTGACGCCGCGCTCGGCTCGCTCTGGGACGGCTGAGGCCACAGGCGGCCGCAGCGGGTGGGCCGGGGCCCGAGGACGAGCCGGGGCCCGAAGCCAGCAGCGGCGAGCGAGCCAGCCTCAGACCGCAGCCTGCGCAGCGTCCAGCAGGACGGCCGCCGCGTCCCGGGCCGCGAGCGCGGCTGCCGGATCGTGGTCCAGCCGGGCGGATTGCCCGGCGCCGTCGTAGAGCAGGTGCAGCTGGCGGGCCAGGACCTGCGGCTCCGGGACGCCGGCCTGGCTGGCCAGCTCTGTCAACAGCCCGCGGACCCAGGCCCGGTAGGCGCTGGTCGCCTGCTCGACCACGTCGCCGGGATGGGATTCCGCACTGGCCCGGGCGAACGCGCAGCCGCGGTAGCCGGGCTCGGCGGCCAGCTCGGCCTGGGCCTCGAACACCCCCAGCAGCCGCTGGCGCGGTGTGTCGTACCGGTCCACGACCCGTATGACGCGCTGGACCATATTGTTATGCCGGGTCTCGAGGTACGCGCGGACCAGCGCGTCCTTGCTGCCGAACGTGTTGTACAGCGACGCCTTGGCCACCCCGGCGTGCTCGATGACCCGGTCGATCCCGACCGTGTGCACGCCCTCGTCGTAGAACAGCTCGTTGGCCGCGGCCAGCAGGCGCTCTCGCGCCGACGGCCTTGCCGCGCTCTTCACTGCCATGGTCGCTGACACCTTCCTAGACAACTCTGTCTATTGTATTCCCTGGGCCGGGCACGCGGCGGGAGCCGCGGCCGGCTCAGCGTTCAGGGCGGCGGTGTTCTGGGCCGTCGCCCGGGCCGGGCGGGTGCTCAGCAGCCCGGCCAGGGCCACCGCCGCCAGCAGGATCACCGCGACGCCGTAATAGCGGGTGGTGACGATCAGCCCGCCGCCGTGCACCACCAGGAAGCCCGCCGCCACCGCGGGCACGCCCAGGCCCAGGTAGGACACCACGTAGAGCAGGGAGACCACACCGGCTCGCTCGTGCTGCGCAGCCAGCGGCACGACGGTGCGGATGCCGCCCTGGAAACCGCTGCCGAACCCGGTGCCGGCGATCGCGGTGCCCACGAACAGCAGGGTGGGCGAGCGCAGGGTCACGGCGGCCACGGTGACCGCGACCCCGGCGATCAGGGCCAGGATGCCGACTCCCATGACCGTGCGGGCAGCCGTGCGGCGCAGCGCCACGATCGCGACGACGGCGGTCGCGGCCAGGAGGAAGAAGCCCAGCGAGTCGAGCACGACGTTGTCCGAACCGGTCAGGGTGGTGACCAGGGCCGGACCAAGCGCACCGTACAGCCCGGCCAGCGCCCACACCGCGAACAGCACTGGCACCGCGGTGAGCACGGGCGCCCGCAGCGTCCGCGGCAGCTTGATCTCCGGCCGCAGGCTGGCCAGCGCGCCCCGCTGCCGCGTTACCGTCTCGCGCATGAACACGATGCCGACCGCCTCCAGGACGAACACGCCCGCCAGAGCCAGGTAGATCAGGTGCGTGGGCGCGGGCAGGAACCAGATCGCCAGCGCGGACAAGATGGCGCCGGTGGCCGAACCCATGCCGGGAGCGACAGAATTAGCGAAGGTTCCCAGCTCGCGGTCCATGTCCAGCATGGCCGCGCCGATGGCGCCGAGCGCGGCGCCGGTCGACAGGCCCTGCACGATGCGCGCCGAGAGCAGCATGGGCACTCCCGAGGCGGTCGCGAAGATCACCAGCGACGAGATGTGCACCGCGATCGCAGTGATCAGCACCGGCCGGCGCCCGAGGTGATCCGAGAGCTTGCCGAAGATCAGCAGTGACACCAGCACCGCCACCGCGTAGACGCCGAACACGATCGTTGTGGTGATCGGCGTGAAGTGCCACTGGGCCTGGTAGATCGCGTACAGCGGGGTCGGCGCGGCGGAGGCAGCCAGCAGCGCCACGATCAGCGACGCCAGCAGGATGACCGCGGGCCGCCCCTCCAGCATCGGGCGGCCGCCGGACCGCGCCCGGTGCCACCGGGACACAAAGGGATCGTCCGGGAGGGCCGCGTCACGGCGGGGGGCGTGCCGCCCGCTCTGGGATGCCTGCACGTCACCCGCCCCACTACGGGCCTGACGAAGGGCCGATGCCTGGACCGTGCCCGCACCCCGCCCGGGGCCGCTCTGCTCAGTCATGCTCAGTTCCTCGTGTCCTTGAGTAGACAGGTCTGTTCACTTCTCTTGATAGTAGACAGACAGGTCTAATCAGTCAAATATTCCTGCCAGGCTGCCGGGGCCGCAGGCGCCGGGTCGAAGCGCGCCGTGAACGAGGTATCAGGCCGCCCGCGCGCCGCTCTGAACAAGTGGCCCGGCGCAGCACCGAAACCGGGACGAACCGCAGGATGGCAACGGGGGAACATCATGGGACTCAGGCCTCGGGCTGCTCACAAACTCGCCGCGAGCCGCTGGCCGCGCCTGGCCGCAGCGCTCGCCGCCGCACTGGTCCTGGCTGCGCTAACGGGCGCGGCCCGCCAGCCCGCGCTGACGAGCGCGGCTCGCCAGCCCGCCCTCACCGAGCCGGTCGAGGCCCTGTTCACGGCGCCGGGCCCGTACGCCACCAGCACGGCCACCGTCACCGACTCCGCCGGGACGGCCGTCTACGACCTGTTCTACCCGGCCGCCTACCCGGCCCTGGAGTTCATGAGCCCCATCGTGACCTGGGGCAACGGCACTGGCGGCACACCCGCCCAGGTCTCTACCCTGCTGGGTCACCTGGCGTCCTACGGGTTCACCGTCATCGCCTCGACCCTGCCGGACACCGGCAGCGGTCGTGAGATCGACGCCGCCGCCCATTACCTGGCCGCCCAGGACAGCAACGCGGGAAGCACCTTCTACCAGCACCTGAACGTGAACCGGGTGGCGGCGGTCGGGCTCTCGCAGGGCGCCACCGGCGCGGTCCGCGCCACCACCAGCGACCCGGCCCTGATCAAGACGGTCATGACGTTCTCCCTGCCGAACCCGGCCTGGGCCGCGCCGAACCCCGACTGCCTGACCGCCGCTGACTGCACGGCCGAACCCGCCGCCCTGACCCGGCCCGTGTTCTTCATCTCGACCCATGGTTTCTGGGACTCGATCATCGCCAGCCCGGCCACCGAGCGCGGCTTCTTCCTCAGCGTCAGCGGCCACGCCGCCCTGGGCATCATCCTCAACTCCGACGGCCGGGCGGCCGATCACGGCTCGATCGCGGACACGGCCGCCGGCGGGAACCCGGACGGCTTCCTGGGCTACGCCACCGCCTGGCTCGAGTACCGGCTGCGTGGCAGTGTGATCGCGGCCGCCGCGTTCACCGGGCCGCACCCCGAGCTGACCTCGAACCCGAACTGGCCCGGCAGCGCAACCAAGTAGCGCAACCCGGCTGAAAATACTCTAGAGACAGAAACTCGACAAGTAGAGTATTTTCCTCTTACCCTGGCAGCATGCCGGTCACCGAACCCCAGGCCCTGATGCCGCAGGCCGTGATCACCGATGAGATGCTGGCGTCGATGGCGGCCCGGGCGGGCACGGCCCTGCGCATCGACCACTCGGTCAACAACGAGCTGGCCTCGCGCATCGCCGTCGCGAAGTTCGCCGGCGGCATCGGCGACATCAACCCGCTGTGGACCGACGAGGAGTACGCGCGGCGCTCGCCCTACGGCGCGCCGGTGGCGCCGCCGTCGTTCGTGATCGGCTGCTTTTCCGGCATCCAGTTCGGCTGGCCGGGCCTGGGCTCGTTCCACTCCCAGTCGCTGCTGCGCTTCGAGCGACCGGTCTACTGGGGTGACGTGGTGAACGCGACCTGCGCCTACGAGGGCTTCGACGGCCCGGCGCCGAGCAGCTTCGCCGGCCGCACGGTCACCGACCGGTTCCGCAACACCTACGTCAACCAGCACGGCGAGCAGATCGCCACCATCGACTGGCAGGTCATCAACTTCGAGCGCGGCCGGGCACAGGAGCGCCGCGGGCCCGCCGGCGGCGGGAACGACGGTGGCCCGCAGCTGCCGCATCCGTGGAACGAGGACCAGGTGGCCGAGATCGAGGCGAGGATTCTGGCCGAACGGCCTCGTGGCGTGCTCCCGCGCCATTGGGAAGACGTCCGGCCAGGCGATGCGCTGGACGTGGTGACCAAGGGGCCGATCGGGATGACCGACGAGATCGCCTTCGTGGCGGGGGGAGGCACGCCTATCCCGAGGCTCAAGGCGCACGCCGCCGCCCTGCACGACTACCACGCCCACCCGGCCTGGGCCTTCCGTGATCCGGTGACCAGCGCCCGCGAGCCGATCTACTCGGTGCACTACAACCTGCAGGCGGCCCGGGCGATGAGCGTCGCGTTCCAGTACGACGTGGGTTTCCAGCGGCAGTGCTGGCAGATCCATCAGCTCACGCACTGGGCCGGGGACCACGCCTGGATCAAGGAGGCGCAGGCCCAGTACCGCCGGTTCGTCTACCACTCCGACGTGATCGAGCTGCGCGGCACGGTGACCGGCACCCGGGTCGACGAGGACGGCGACCACGTGGCCGATGTCGAAACCGAGGCGGTCAACCAGCGTGGCGAGGTCGTGATGCCGGGCCAGGCCGTGGTTGCGCTCCCCACCCGCTTGGCCACCCGCTCGGCCGGCCGTGGGGCCGACGGCTCCCCGGCCGCCCGCCGCGCCCGGAGCCAGCCGTGACAGAGCCAGCCGTGACAGAGCCAGCCCTGACGGAGCCGGAGCCGTCCTTGGAGGAGTTCGTCAAGCAGGCCGATGCCTGGCTGGCCGCGCGCTACCCCCGGATCGACGGGACCGGCGAGCGCCGGTTCGTCTGGGGCGAGGGCAGCGACGAGGTCCGGGTCTTTACCGAGCCAGACCCGGACACCGAGGCCAGTGCCCTGCCTGCCATCCGGCAATGGCGCCAGGAATTGTGGGATCACGGCTACGGCTGGATCTCGGGGCCGCCCGAGTTCGGCGGGGCGGGGCTGCCGCCGGCCTACGCACGGGCGTTCGAGCGGCTGACCCGCGCCTACCGGGTGCCGGGCGACTCGGCCCTGACCGTCAGCCTGGGGATGGTCGCGCCCACGATCGTGCGGCACGGCACCCGGGAGCAGAAACAGTACTGGCTGCCCCGGCTGTACAGCGGCCAGCAGATCTCCTGCCAGCTGTTCAGCGAGCCCGGCGCGGGCTCGGACCTGGCCTCGATCCGGACCCAGGCGGTGCGGGTGACGGGGGAGGGGGAGGCCGGCGGCCGATGGCAGATCAGCGGCCAGAAGGTGTGGACATCCGGCGCCCATCTGGCCGACATCGGGGAGATCATCTGCCGGACCGCCCCGGGGCCGCGGCACCATAACCTGACCGCGTTCCTGATCGACATGCGCGCGCCCGGCGTGACCGTCCGCCCGCTGCGCCAGATGACCGGCGGCGCCTCCTTCAACGAGGTCTTCCTCGATGACGTGGAGGTGCCCGACTCCCGCCGCCTGGACGAGGAGGGCAACGGCTGGAAGGTCGCGCTGACCACCCTGAACAACGAGCGCGGCGCCATGGGCAACTCCGCCTTCGGCGGCGCCGGGATCTTGTCGACCGAACGGCTGATCGGCCTGGTCCGCGCCATGGGCAAGGAATCCGACCCGGTCATCAGGTGCGAGTTCGGTGAGCTGATCTCGCACCTGCGCATCGCCCGCTACACCCAGGAGGTGCTGGCCGCCCAGGCGCGGGCCGGTGACCTGCCCGGACCTGAGATTGCCCTCAATAAGATTGCTTTGTCCGATAACATGAGGCGGCTGGCCGGGTTCGTCGCCGCCGTCCTCGGACCAGCCCTGGTCGCCGACACCGGCGCCTGGGGAACATTCGCCTGGACCTCGGTCGTGCTCGGTGCACCGGGGTACCGGCTCGGCGGGGGAACTGACGAAGTCTTGAAGAACGCTATCGCGCAGCGGGTGCTCGGCCTCCCGCGCCCAGCGTGAGGAACGGCGTCATGACGATCCGCGACTCCCTGCCTCTCAACGAAGACCAGCTTGCCCTGCAGGAGACCTTGCGCGGCTTCCTGACCGACCAGCTGCCCTCGGACGAGCTCCGCAGCGCCACGGAGACCGTGGCCGGGTACAGCCCGCAGCTGCACGCCCGGCTGGCCAGCGAGCTCGGCCTGGCCGGGCTGACCATCGGTGAGGAGTTCGGCGGGCTCGGCCTGGCCCTGGCCGAGACGGCCGTGGTCCACACCGAGCTCGGCCGGGCCCTGTATCCCGGCCCGTTCCTGCCCAGCTGCCTGGCCGCCGGGGTGCTGATGGCCGCCGGCGATGCCGAGGCGGCCGCGCAGTGGCTGCCGCGGCTGGCCGACGGGTCGCTCACCGGCACCGTCGCCATCGCCGGGGAGGCCGGGCACTGGGCGCCCGGCGAGGACAGCGTCCGCGCGGAACAGACCGATGATGGCTGGCGGCTGACCGGCCAGCGCTGGTACGTGATCGCGGCCCACGTGGCGGGCATCGTCGCGGTGCCCGCGATCACCGATGACGGGCTCGGCATGTTCCTGGTGGAAGCCGGCTCGCCGGGCTACAGTGCGTCCGGCCAGCTCGGCCTGGACCTGACCCGCCGGGTCTGCGTCACTACCTTCTCCGACGCCCCGGCCCGTCTGCTGGCCCAGCACGACCAGGCGGTCGCCGCGCTGAACCGGGCCGAACGTGAGTTCCTGCTCGCGACCGCGGCCGAGGCGGCCGGCGGCATCGGCTGGTGCCTGGAAGGGGCCGTGGAGTACGCCAAGGAGCGGGAGCAGTTCGGCCAGGCGATCGGCTCGTTCCAGGCCGTCGCGCACGCCTGCGTCGACATGCTGGCCGACTTCCAGGCCGTGTCGGCCGCGGCCCGCTACGCCGCGGTCACGGCCGACGAGGGTGCCGCCGACGCCGCCATGGCCGCTCATGTGGCCGCGCTGCGGGCCGGGGAGGCCTACCGCCGCGTGACCGAATCGGCCATCCACCTGTTCGGCGGTGTCGGCTTCACCTGGGAGCACGACGTCCAGCTGTACTACCGCCGGGCCTGGTCCGCCGAGCGCCTGGCCGGCGGTCCCCAGTCCCACCGCGCCGCCATCGCCGACCTGGCCGATCTTTAGCCGCGGCTTACAGCACGGCCGAGTCGATGGTCCCGTCCAGCGGCGCCAGCTTGACCAGGGCCGCGGCCGCGATGGCGGTGGCCGAGGAGTCCGGGGTTTACCGGGGCGTGCCAGGCCGAACTGCCACTGGCACACCCGGTCCGCTGGGACGTTCGCCAGGTACAAGTCGGCGACTCGGCCGCCAGCGGCGTGAGTTTGTCCGGCAACTGCGCGCCCTGGGCCAGGCCGAGCATGCCCCAAGCCTGTGCCCGGCCCCAGGTACCACGGCCCCAGGTACCACGGTCCGAGGATACGTTCGGGAAATCCGGACGGCCAGGCGGCCCGCCTGGTCGTAGGTCGCCCCCTGCGAGACCGAACCACCGGGCCGGACGCAGAGCGCCCCGATGCCGCTCGCGTACGAGATGGCCATGTCCCCGAAGGCTGGATCCCCGGTTCGCCGGAGGCCAGGGCCAGCAGTGGGACCGTGCCCGCAGCCCGTCCACGCACGCACCTGGGCTCGGCCAGGGGGCCCGTCATCGCGGACACGAACAGGATGCCGTCCAGCGGGCAGGGCCGCGTGTCCGGGTCGTGGATCCACAGCTGCGGCGGCTAGGGTACGCCCTACTGCCTGGGCGTCGGCCTGGCCAGGCTTCACGGCATCAGGCGTCTCCCGGTCATCTACCGCTGGTGCGGCGTTCCGCTACCGGCAATCCTGCCAGTAAGCCTGCCGTCAACTTTGCCTCCTGCACCGCCTGTACCCTGCGGCCGGCCATCCCCATACTTGGCAATGGCCGCATTAGTAAATGGTTTTACGGCAAAGCAGGAGGAAGCGTGAGCAATATGAAAGCAAAGGCTCGGCTGGCGATTTTGCCGGTAATCTGCGCGCTGGTGCTCGCTGGTACCATGCTCCAGACCGGGGTCGCGAATGCCGCTACCTTTTCCGGTAAATGGTCCATTACCGCCGCCATCAGCGGTACACATAATACGGCGAGCTACACGACCAATAGCACGCACAAAATATCAAGCTGCGTCTCGGTCACGAGCTACGCTGGGACGGGCGGCGTCTGGAGTTTCGAGCTCGTCTGGTACGACGGCGGCAAGGACAAGGTCCTCTGGCACAGCGGTGACTTTGAGGGAAAGGCGAAAGTCTGCAGCCCTGTCGAGAAGCCGGGCGGCAACGACAAGGTCTACGACCACATCATCCTGGAGGACGCTGGCGCCGGGGTCGAGGTCACCGACAGCGGCACGTACAGCTTCAACACGTACTGACCCGCTCGAGTTACGGGCAGTCCTGCCCGTGAGCCCGCCGCCGGCTGGCGGCGGGCTCACGCATTCGGCCGTTTTCTGCGACCACTGACTGGCACAATCACCTAGCGGGGACTGTGCTGAGGGATCAGTGATCTTGCAGATGGCTAGTGAGGAATTGCCGGAGCAGGGCTTCGGTAAGCTGCTCGGCTCGTACCGGCTTGCGGCAGGCCTGACCCAGGAAGAACTCGCGGCCCTATCCGGGCTGAGCATCCGCGCGCTCGGCGACATCGAACGCAACCGTACCGCCCGGCCGTACCGGGCCTCGGTAGAGCGGCTCGCGGACGCGCTGCGGCTCTCCGGGACGACCCGGCAACATTTCCTCGACACCGGCCGCGGGCGCTCATCCCCGCTGCCCGAGGCGGCACAGGACGGCCCGCCACCCCGGCAGGTGCCCAATGTCCCCAGGCAGATGCCCGCCACCGTGCCCTACTTCACTGGGCGCGACAGCGAACTGTCCGCGCTGACAGACCTCCTGTGCTCCCGGCCTGCGGCGGCGGGCGCACAGGTGATTGTCATCACCGGGACCGCTGGCGTCGGCAAGACCGCGCTGACTCTGCACTGGGCGCACAGCGCCGTGCACGAGTTTCCCGACGGGCACCTGTACCTAAACCTGCGCGGCTTCGATCCGTCTGGGAACCCGGTGACGCCCGGCGAGGCCGTCCGGGGGTTGCTGGCGAGTCTCGGCGTCCCGGACGAGCGGGTCCCGGCGACACCGGAGGGCCAGGCCGCGCTCTACCGCACCATGCTGGACGGACGCCGGGTCCTCCTGGTCCTCGACAACGCCCGCGATGCCACGCAGGTTCGCCCGCTGCTGCCCGGCTCGCCGTCCTGCCGGGTCGTGGTGACCAGCCGCAATCAACTGGCCGGGCTGCTCGTCACCGCCGGGGCCCGGCTGATCTGCCTCGGCGTACCCAGCCCCGCGGAGGCGAGCCGGATGCTCGCGCTCCCGCTCGGGGACCGCAGGCTAGATGAGGACCGGGGAGCGGTGGACGCACTGCTGGCCCTCACGGCACGGCTGCCCCTAGCGCTGGCCATCGTGGCCGCGCGCGGCGCTGCCCGCCCG
Source organism: Streptosporangiaceae bacterium (assembly GCA_049284535.1). GTDB lineage: Bacteria > Actinomycetota > Actinomycetes > Streptosporangiales > Streptosporangiaceae > Palsa-504. The sequence continues at coordinate 7,366 of JBAPYC010000999.1, read as the reverse complement.
GACTTCCCGCTGGCCAGCTTCGCCGCCGGGCTAACCGAGGCCCGGAGTCGGCTCGACAACCTGGACGCCGGTGACGCGGAGGCGTCTATCCGCAGCGTGTTCTCCTGGTCCTATCAGAGCCTGGACGATCTGGCAGCACGTATGTTCCGGCTTCTCGCCCTGCATCCCGGCCCCGACATCACAGTCCGGGCCGCCGCCAGCCTGGCAGGCCTGCCGCTCGGACGGGCCCGGCAGGCCCTCACCGAGCTCACCACGGCCTCCATGCTGGCCGAGCGCGTTCCCGGCCGTTATTCCTTCCACGACCTGCTCCGGGAGTACGCAGCCGAGCAATGCCGCCAGACCGAGGACGAGACTGAGCAGCGGGTGGCCACTCAGCGCATGCTGGACCACTACCTGGTTACCGCCTACCGGGCGGATCAGCTACTCAGTCCGATCAGGCGCCCGCTGGCTATCGCGCCGCCCGCCACGGCCACGATGCCCGAGCAGCACTCCGGGCTCGATCAGGCGATGGCCTGGCTGAAGGCCGAGCACAGGGTGCTGCTTGTCAGCATCGGCCATGCCGCCAGCGCGGGGTTTGACGCCCATGCCTGGCAGCTCGCGTACGCCGTGGCGACCTTCTTCGACCGGCTGGGATACTGGACCGAACTGCGTACGATACAGCAGATGGCTGTGGCCGCCGCCGAACGGACCGGCGATCTGGACGGCCAGGCCGCCGCCTACCGCGGCCTAGCCGACGCCTGCACCCAGCTCGGCCTAAGCGACGACGCGCTGCCGAGCCTAGAGCGTGCCTTTGACCTGTACCGGCAGCTCGGCGACCTCGACGGTCAGGCCCGCACAGAACTCGACCTCTGCCGCGCCAGGGGCGACCGGGGCGAGTACGGCCAGGCGCTGGCGCACGCGCAGGAGGCGCTGAGGCTGTTCAAGGCCGCGGGCCACCGGGTCGGGCAGGCTCATGCGCTCAACGCGATCGGCTGGATGCACGCCCAGTTGCGTGACTACGAGCAGGGCCTGCGCCGGTGCCATGAGGCCCTCGAGCTCTTCAGTGACCTTGGTGATCGCTTCGGGGAGGGCGCCACCTGGGACAGCGTGGGCTGCGCGCACCATCATCTCGGCCGCCACGCCGAGGCCGCCGCCTGCTTTCAGCGTGCCTTCGGATTGTTCTCCGAACTCGACGCCCGGTACTCCCAGGCCGAGATCCTCGGCCATCTCGGCGACGCCCAGCGGGAATCCGGGCATCCCCGGGCGGCGGCGGACGCTTACCGCCGGGCCCTGGCCATCCTGACCGAGCTGGACCACCCGGACACCGACGACATGAACGCCAGACTGCGTCAGGTCAGCGTGTCCGACACCACCCACATGGAGAAGAACCGGGAGCCGCCGCTGTAGGCGTGCCCGAGCGCAGCCTCTGGCTCGCTCCGGCGGCCTGCTCGTCGCCGATGACCACCGCGCACGCGTCGTCTGAGGGAGGGCAGGGAGGCGTGCACCTTCTCCAGCGCGATATCGCTCTGCTACAGGTGCGCCGTCCGCCGCCTCCTGGCGCAGCCAGGCGGTCGACTGCAGCGACGGACCGCTGGCGCGCGCCAGGGCGCGTGCGGCCCGCCGGCAGCGGTTCGTCTCATCAATCCGGAACGTGCGGCTGGCCGTCCAGTGGAACTAGGATTTCCTGCGCCGAGTGGTCCGCTACCTGGTCCGCGAGACGAGTGTCCGCAGATCACGGCGTCCCGGGTACCGTCGTGATGGGCAGGGACCTGCTCGAGCCGGACGCGATGCTGGCCGACCCCACGCCGCGCGAGCTGATTGATTCCGGCGAGCCGGTCGCGCTGCTGTTCCTGTCGATCGTGCACTTCGTGGCCGGCTAGGACGACCCGGCCGCCTGATCGCCCGGTTGCTCGCCGCGTTCCTGGCCGGCAGCTAGGTCGCGATCTCGCACCCCACGCCCCACACGGTGCGACCGCGCCACCTGAAAAAGCTCGGCGACCTCATCCGCTGAGGGTCCAATGGTCGTGCGCTTGGCGTCGCTGTCTTCCAGCACTCCAGGCCGGGAACGGCGTAGTTGGCCAGTGGGTCAGCCGGGCGCGCGGCAGGTACCCCCGGCCGCGGTCGTATCGGCCAGCACGGCGACTCCGCGGGAGCGGCCCCGCTCCAGGAACCGCATCACCTGAAGGCGCCGAGCGGGTCTATATACGTAGGCGGTAACGGTCGCCGCCCCCGCCCTGGCGGCCGTGATGGCCAGCAGCCCGGAGCCCGAGGCGATGTCGGTCGCGCGCCGGCCGCGGACCGACTCGAGGTGGTCGAACAGGTAACGGGCCAGCGCCCAAACCCCATCCTCAGAGTGGAGCCCAGCCTTGCCCGAGATGCTCTAGAAATCTAGTATTTAGTCATGGAGAAATCTGTGGTGGTGGTCGCGGCGATGCGCACCACGGTGGGCCGCCGGGACGGCGGCTGGTCCACGGTCCATCCGGCCCGGCTGCTCGGCACCGTGCAGCGCGCCGTCCTGGGGAACCTGGACCCGGCGCTGGTCGGGCAGGTGATCGGCGGGACCGTGACGCAGGCGGGCGAGCAGTCGTTCAACTTGGCCCGCACCGCCTGGCTGGCCGAGGGACTGCCCGAGCAGGTGCCCGCGACCACAGTCGACGCACAGTGCGGCTCCTCCCAGCAGGCCTTCACGCTGGCCGCGGGCCTGGTCAGCTCGGGCATCACCGACATAGCGCTGGCGTGCGGCGTGGAGTCAATGAGCCGGATCCCCATCGGGGCCGCGTACCGCAAGGAACTCGGCCTGGGACGGCCCGTGCCCAAGGCCTACCAGCGGCACTATGAGTTCGTGAACCAGTTCAAATCGGCGGAGCGGATCGCCGATCGCTACGGCATCGACCGCGACCGCGCCGACGAGTTCGGCCTGCTGTCCCAGCAGCGCGCCGCCGCCGCCTGGGCGCAGGGGCGGTTCGACGGGCAGGTCGTGACCGGCCCGGCCGAGACCGAAGCGGGCGAGCCGGTCACGGTGGCCCGGGACGAGGGCCTGCGGGAAACCGGCCGGGACAAGCTGGCCGGCCTCAAGCCGGTGCTGCCCGACGGCATCCACACGGCCGGGTCGAGCTCGCAGATCTCCGACGGGGCCAGCGCCGTGCTGCTGATGACCGAGGACCGGGCGGCCGCACTCGGCCTGACCCCGCTGGCCCGCGTGGTGGACTCGCTGCTGGTCGGCGTGGACCCGGTCATGATGCTGCTCGGGCCACATGAGGCCGTGCCCGCGCTGCTCGAGCGCAACGGCCGGACGCTGGACGACATCGGGCTGATCGAGATCAACGAGGCGTTCGCCTCCGTCGTCTTGTCCTTCATCGACGAGCTCAAGGCCGACCCGGACACGATCAACCCGAACGGCGGCGCGATCGCGCTCGGCCACCCGCTCGGAGCCACCGGCGGCGTGCTGATCACCAAGGCCACCCATGAGATGAACCGCAGCCAGGGCCGGTACGCCATGATCACCATGTGCTGCGGCGGCGGCCTGGGCACGGCCACCCTGCTCGAGCGGCTCTAGCCAATATGGCCCACCCAGGCATGACCCGCCCAGATGTGACCCGCCCAGATGCGACCCACTCAGACATGACCCACCGGACATGACCCGCGCCGTCCAGGTCGGCATCTCGGTGCACGACAGCCTGATGGTCGCCGGGGCCCGCCAGCGCAGTGCCCTGGTGGGCCTGATCGAGCAGGCGGGCCTGGACTACCTGCTCCTCGCTGATCATGTCAGCTTCCACGACGGCACCGGCTTCGACGGGCTGATCGCAGCCACGGCCGCGCTGTCGGCCAGCGACCGGCTGCCGGTCCTGGTCGGCGTGTACCTGCTCGGGCTGCGTCACCCGCTGCTGGCCGCCCGCCAGCTCGCCTCGGTCAGCCAGCTGGCCCCAGGCCGGCTGATCCTGGGCGCCGGCGTTGGTGGCGAGGACCGCAGTGAGATCAGCAACAGCGGCGTCGACCCGGCTACCCGGGGCCGCCGCCTGGATGAGTGCCTGCAGGTGCTGCGCGCCCTGGCCGGCGGCTCGGTCATCGACCATCAGGGCGAGTTCTTCGAGCTCAAGGCGGCCAGCATCCGGCCTGCGCCCGACCCGGCGGTGCCGATCATCATCGGCGGCAGGGGCGAGGCTGCGGTCCGGCGGACCGTCCAGTACGGCGACGGCTGGCTGGCCATTTTCTGCTCCGCCCGCCGGTTCGCCCAGACTCGGGAGCAGATCACCGCGGCCGCCGAGGCAGCCGGCCGCGCGGCTCCGGGCTGGTATGGCATCAACATCTGGTGCGGGCTGGACGCCGACGCGGCGCGGGCCAGGGAGCTGCTCGCCCGCCAGCTGGAAGGGCTGTACCGGATCCCGTTCGGTAAATTCGAGCACCTGGCTCCGGCCGGCACGCCCGATCAGGTGGCCAGCCAGCTCGCGCCCTACCTGGCCGCGGGCGCTACGCACATCTCGCTGGTCCCCGCCGCCGCCTCGGCCGAGGCGGGCGTGGAGCTGGCCGCCGCGGTCCGCGCGCGGCTGGCCGGATAGGAGGGTGCATGCAGGCGCCGGAGCAGGCCGACTCGGTCGAGTGGATGCGGCAGCGGTGGCTGGAGCACCAGGCGCCCCAGCCCGAGCATTTCGCCGCGATGGCCTCGCTGCTGCGCACGACGGTCGTGGTGACCGAGGAGCTGGACCGGGTGCTGAAGAAGAACCAGCTTTCCCGCACCGGCTACCTGATCCTCATCACCTTGCAGATGTCGCAAGACGAGACCAGGCCGCTCGGCCAGCTCAGCAAGGCGCTGCTCGTCCATCCGACCACGATCACCATGGCCATCGACCAGCTGGAGAAGACCGGGCTGGTCCGCCGGGTCCCGCACCCCTCGGATCGCCGTACCGTCCTGGCCCAGCTGACCCCGCAGGGCCGTCAGGCCGCCGAGCGCGCCAGCGCCGCGCTGGCCGAGGTCAACTTCGGCCTACGCGACACCAGCGAGGCCACCGCCGCCCGCGTCGCCGCCGACCTGCGCAACGTGCGCGAGGCCCTCGGCGACCTCGGCTGAGCGCCCGCTGCGGACCTCCAATGCTGTGAATGTGGCAGCCAGTGCGTTGGAACGTGCTGTATCCCGGGTTTCATAGCGTTCCGCAGCGGCGCGGTCCGCGGCCGCGGCGTCAGGATGCAGCCTCACTGACCTCATAAAACGCGCTCGTCCCGGTAGTGACGGCCACTGGCCCGCCGTAGCAGCCAAAGCCCTCCAGGCGTTGATATTCAGGTGCTAGATATTTTGGCACTAGAGGGGTATAAACAAGGGTGTAGCTCGTGCCTATCTCTGTGAGGTCGCAGATGAGCGCACACCTGGCTCCGCAGGACGTGTACGACGAGGCCACTATCGCCGGCTTCCGCGCCGCTGGCTACTGGCGCGACGAGAAACTGAGCGTCGCGGTCGACCGGCTGGCCGTCGAGCAGCCCGGGCGGATCCTCATCACCGACGGCTACGGTGCCCTGACCGCCGCCGAGCTGCGGGAGCAGGCCTACCGGCTGGCAGGCGCGCTGCTCCGGCTCGGGGTCGGGCCCGGTGACCGCGTCCAGGTCCAGCTGCCGAACTGGAACGAGTTCATCGTCGTCCACGTCGCGCTGGCGCGGATCGGCGCGGTGCTCGTGCCCACCATGCCGATCTACCGGCACGACGAGGTGCAGTACGTCCTGCGCCATTCCGGCGCGAAGGTCTCGGTGGTGGCGGGGGAGTTCCGCGGCTTCGACTACCCCGCCATGCTCAGCGAGCTCCGCGAGTCCGTGCCCAGCCTGGAGCACGTGATCAGCGTCCGCGGCGGCGAGCGGCCCGGCGTGCTGCGGTTCGAGGACCTGGTGGCCGGCACCGGCGTGCCGAACGTCATGGAGCTGGGAGAACCGCCGTCTGCCGACGCGCCGCACTGCATCATTTACACCTCGGGCACCGAATCCCGCCCCAAGGGCTGCCTGCACACCCTGAACACCATCACCTTCACCGTGAACGCGCTAGGCGGGCAGGTGATGTCGATGGGACCGGACGACGTGATGTTCATGCCGTCGCCCATCACCCACGCCACCGGGCTGGCCATGGGAGTCATCGCGCCGCTGATGCTTGGTGCTGGCATCCACCTGATGGACGTGTGGGACGCCGCGGCCGGGATGCGCCGGATTGGCGAGCACCGGTGCACGATGAGCATGACGGCCACGCCGTTCGTCCAGATGACGCTGGATCAGGTGCGCGCCGACCCGGCGTCAGCCGCCCAGCTGGCCACGCTGCGCTGCTGGGCCTCTGCGGGCGCCCCTATCCCCGAGGTCATGCTGCGCGGCTGGTCACAGGAGGTGCCCGGCTGCACGCTGCTCCCGGTCTACGGCCGGTCCGAGGGCCTGCTGGTGACCGCGTGCAGACCGGAGGATTCGGCCGAGCACGTGCTGTCCTCCGACGGCCGGGCGTTCCCCGGGGTCGTGCTCGAGATCAGGGACGAGGATGGCAAGCCGGCGGCGGCCGGGACCGAGGGCGAGATCTGCCACGGCGGCCCCGGCCTCATGCTGGGCTACTGGCACGATCCGGAGCTCACCGCGGCCGCGATCGACGAGCACGGCATCTCCCGGTCCGGTGACCTCGGGCGAGTCGATGAGGACGGGTACCTGCGCGTGACCGGCCGGATCAAGGACATGATCATCCGCGGTGGCCTCAACATCTCCGCGGCCGAGGTGGAGAACCACCTGCTCGCCCACCCGCGGGTGGCCGCGGCCGCCGTGGTGGCCATGCCGGACCGGCGCCTGGGCGAGAAGGCCTGCGCGTTCGTGGTCGCCCGGGGCGAGCCGCCCACGCTGGCCGAACTGACCGAGTTCCTGCGCACCGAACGCCGGATCGCGCCGCAGAAGCTCCCGGAGATGCTCCAGGTCGTCGACGTGCTGCCGACCACGATGACCGGAAAGGTGCAGAAGTTCCTGCTCCGTGACCAGGCCCGCGCCCTGGCCGACGGCTAGCCCGCGCCGCGCCGGCAGCCAGGTCCGCCATGATCCGGCTTACCCGAGATAGGCCTCGGGCCGGTTCGCAGGCCGTAGGTTAGAGGCGTGGTGCTGCGCGATCTTGCCTATGGCCTGTACTCCCGCAAGCTGCGCAGGGAGCTGTCCGGTGTCACGCTGCCCAGGCACGTCGGGCTGATCATGGACGGTAATCGCCGCTGGGCACGGCACATGGGAATGGCCAGTCCCAGCCTGGGGCACAAGTACGGGGCCGAGCACGTCGAGGACGTCCTGAACTGGTGCCAGCCGGCCGGAATCAAGCACGTGACCGTGTTCGTGTGCTCCGCGGAGAACCTGCAACGGCGCGGTGACGCCGAGATCGCGTTCCTTATGCAGGTCATAGAAG
>JBAPYC010000998.1:0-4724 GCA_049284535.1 Streptosporangiaceae bacterium | reverse complement strand
TTCTTGTACAGCTGGATGGGCGCGCTGCCGGGCACGGTCGCGGCCGTGGCCGCGGCCTCGGCCATGTCCCGCTCGCCAGCCTTGTCCCAGATCACCACCGACAGCGGGTTAGTGCACTCCGGGGCGGAGTACTCCGGGTGGGCGTGGTCCACGTACAGCCGGCCGCCGTTGGTGAGGATCACGTTGGCCAGGCCAAGGTCCTCGTCGGTCAGCTGCGAGGAGTCCGCCGCCTCGCGGGTGAGGTCGAACCCGCGCGCGTCCCGCAGCGGGTTCTCCTCCTCGAAGTCCCAGCGCGCACGGCGCGCCTTGGCGGCCGTGGCGGCCTGGTACGCGTTGACGATCTGGGATGAGGTCACCATCGCGTTAGCACCGGGCTGACCGGGCACGGAGATGCCGTATTCCGTCTCTGTGCCCATCACGCGAAGAACACTCATGAAAAGAAGCCTACAAGGGGGACCCGGGCAATGGGTCCCCTCCGGGGGCGGTCTGGGGACACATGTCTCTTTCGGTTAGGGCAGTCAGCCCCCCGCACGCGGGGGGCTGACTCCTGGCGTTACAGGTACTGGCCGGTGTTGGCCACGGTGTCGATGGAACGCCCTGCCTCGGTGCCGGTCTTGCCGGACACCAGGGTCCGGATGTAGACGATGCGCTCGCCCTTCTTACCGGAGATCCGGGCCCAGTCGTCCGGGTTGGTGGTGTTCGGCAGGTCCTCGTTCTCGCTGAACTCGTCCACGCAGGCGGCCAGCAGGTGCGCGACCCGCATGCCCTTCTGCCCGGTGTCCAGGAACTGCTTGATGGCCATCTTCTTGGCCCGGGCCACGATGTTCTCGATCATGGCGCCGGAGTTGAAGTCCTTGAAGTACAGCACTTCCTTGTCACCGTTGGCGTAGGTGACCTCCAGGAACCTGTTCTCCTCGGACTCGGTGTACATCCGCTCGACGGTGCGCTGGATCATCGCATCCACCGTGCCCTGCGGCGAGCTGTCGTTCTCGGCCAGGTCGTCGGGGTGCAGGGGCAGTTCCTTCAGCACGTACTTGGAGAAGATGTCCTTGGCCGCCTCGGCGTCCGGCCGCTCGATCTTGATCTTCACGTCGAGCCGCCCAGGCCGCAAGATGGCCGGGTCGATCATGTCCTCGCGGTTGGAGGCGCCGATGACGATGACGTTCTCCAGCCCCTCCACGCCGTCGATCTCGCTCAGCAGCTGGGGCACGATCGTGTTCTCCACGTCGGAGGACACCCCGGACCCGCGGGTCCGGAAGATCGAGTCCATCTCGTCGAAGAACACGATGACCGGCATGCCCTCGCTGGCCTTCTCCCGGGCCCGCTGGAACACCAGCCGGATGTGCCGCTCGGTCTCACCCACGTACTTGTTCAGCAGCTCGGGGCCCTTGATGTTGAGGAAGAAGCTCTTGCCTTCGGCGCCCGCGCCGCCGGTCTCGGCTGACTTCTCCGCGACCTTCTTGGCCAGCGAGTTGGCCACCGCCTTGGCGATGAGCGTCTTGCCGCAGCCGGGCGGGCCGTACAGCAGGATGCCCTTGGGCGGCCGCAGCTGGTGCTCGCGGAACAGGTCCGCGTGCAGGTAGGGCAGCTCGACCGCGTCCCTGATCTGCTCGATCTGACCGGCCAGGCCACCGATGTCGGAGTAAGAGATATCCGGGACTTCCTCCAGGATGAGCTCTTCCACCTCGGCCTTGGGGATCCGCTCGTACACGTAGCCCGACCGGGGCTCGAGCAGCAGCGAGTCGCCGGCCCGCAGCGTCTCCTTCAGCAGCGGCTCGGCCAGCCGGACCACGCGCTCCTCGTCCGCCTGGGAGATGACCAGCGCGCGGGTGGTGTCGGCCAGCACCTCCTTGAGCATGACAACCTCGCCGACCGTCTCGTAAGACTGGGCGATGACCACGTTGAGCGCCTCGTTCAGGACGACCTCCTGGCCGGGGCGCAGCTCGCTGAGCTCGACGTTCGGGGACACGTTCACCCGCATCTTGCGGCCGCCGGTGAACACGTCGCACGTGTCGTCCTCGTTCGCCTCCAGGAAGACGCCGAACCCCGACGGCGGCTGTGCCAGCCGGTCGACCTCTTCCTTAAGCGCGATGATCTGGTCGCGCGCCTCACGCAAGGTCGCGGCCAGCCGCTCGTTCTGCGCGGTGACCCCGGTCAGATTCCCCTCGGCCTCGCGCAGCCTGTCCTCGAGAAGCCTGACCTGCCGGGGCGAATCCGCCAGCCTGCGCCGCAGTACGGCGATCTCCTCGTCAAGGAAGGAGATCTGAGCGCTAAGGCTCTTCACCTCATCGTCGTGCCGTCCACGACCGGCTTCGTCTCTCGTGGCCATGGCCCTCACCTCCTCCTGACCCGTTAACTGGACTCTACCTATCCCAGAGCATTCCCTAACCTGCCGGCACCGTTTCGGCGTGGTTTTGCTGCCCGCGAACTCATCAATCCGTCACAATTGCATCGCGAAGCGTAACTATTCACACGACCGGACGCACCCGCTCGTTCGGCATCAATGGTCTTTTTAATAATCTTCTTCCTGCGCACCCTTGGCCGGCCGCCGCCGGCGGGGCGGCGGGACCACCCCCGGCGCGAGCCTGCGCGCGGTCACCAGAAAACCGGTATGCCCCACCATCCGGTGCTCGGGGCGGACGGCCAGGCCCTCCACGTGCCAGCCGCGGACCAGGCTCTCCCAGGAGCTCGGCTCGTCGAAGGCACCGTGCCCGCGCAGCGCCTCCACGATGCGCGACAGCTGGGTCGTGGTGGCCACGTAACAGCAGACCAGGCCGCCGGGGGCCAGCGCGGCGGCGACCGCGTCCACGCAGTCCCACGGGGCCAGCATGTCCAGGATGACCCGGTCGAAGTCGGCCAGGCCATGATCGGGGGCGCCGAACTCGCCGTCGATCAGCTGCCAGCCCGGCGGCGGGCCGCCGAAGAAGGTCTCGACGTTCTTGCGGGCGATCTCGGCGAAGTCCGGCCTGCGCTCGAATGAGACCAGCGTGCCCTGCTCCCCCACCGCCCGCAGCAGCCAGCAGGACAGCGCGCCCGAGCCCGCCCCGGCCTCCAGCACGCGCGCGCCGGGGAACACGTCGGCGAACGCCACGATCTGCGCGGCGTCCTTGGGGTACACCACGGCCGCGCCGCGCTTGGCGGCCAGCGTGTAGTCGGCCAGCAGCGGGCGGAACACGACGTACGGGGTGCCGCCGCCGGCCTTGACCACGTTGCCGTCCGGGCCGCCGATGATCTCGTCGTGGCTCAGCATGCCCCGGTGGGTGTGAAAGGACGCGCCGGCCTTCAGCGTGATCAGGTGCGTGCGCCCCTTGGGGTCGGTGAGCTGGACCGGCTCGCCGGGCGCCAGCGGCCCCTGCCGCGGTTTGGTCATGCTCGGTTATACCTCTAAACCCCGGCGAAGGCGTGGTCGACGTCACGGGTGGCCAGCACGCCGTAGACCTGACCGGAGGGCTCTACCAGGAGGTACTCGGTGGCCGGCGCGCGGCGGATGGCGTCCAGCAGCGCCATCCCGGACAGGTCGGCAGGCAGCACCAGGCTGGGCTCGATTGTGCGGGCCAGCGTGCCCGCATCCATCCAGGGCCGGCGCTGCGGCGGCGTGGCCATCACCGCGGTCTCGTTCAGGATGGCGATTGGCTTGTCGTCGTGGTCCACGATCACGACCGCGCGGGCCTGGCTCTCGTCCGCGCGCCTGATCGCCTCGGCCAGCGGCGTGTCCGCCGCGACCGACACGGCCTTGCGGGCCAGGCGCCGGGCTTGCAGGGCGGGCAGCCGCTCGCGGAACTTGGTGGCCTTGATGGCCTGCCCGGCGCCGGTCCACATGAACGCGGCGATCACGGCCAGCCAGATCACCGTGACGAAATCCTCGCCGGTCCCCCGCACCAGGCCGGTCGCGAACGGCACGACGAACAGGGCCACCGCGAGGACCCGTCCGGCCCAGGCGGCGATGATGGTGGACATGTTCTGGCGGCCCGACAGCTTCCAGATCACCGCGCGCAGCATCCGGCCGCCGTCCAGCGGCAGGCCGGGCAGCAGGTTGAAGATCCCGACCACGAGGTTGGCCCAGCGTAGCTGGCTGACCAGGACGCCGGCGATGGTGTTGGGCGGGACCACCTGCATCAGCCCGTACCCGGCCGCCGCCAGCACCAGCGACAGCGCCGGGCCGGCCGCCGAGACTCCGAACTCCCGGCCCGGCGTCGGAGGCTCCCGCTCGATCTCGGAGAAACCGCCCAGCGGATAGAGCAGGATGCGCCGCACCGGCAGCCCGTAGCCGCGGGCTACCAGGGAGTGGCTCAGCTCGTGGATCAGCACCGAGACGTACAGCAGCACCACGAACGCGGCGGCCACGACGAACCGGGTCACGCCGTGCAAGGTGGCGGCCAGGTCGTTGGCGTAAATGAGGATGAAGACGCCAGCGATCACGAACCAGTAGGGCGAGACATACACCGGGATGCCGAACGGGCGCGCGATGACGATCCCGTGACCGGCGTCGCGGCGCTGCTTTCGCCCTTCGGGCGGCTTGTCCGGCGTCGTGCTTGACACTTTACCGATGCTACGTGCACCGGCGCTCGTTCGGGCCGAAGCCAGATGGCGCGTGCGGCGGCCGGGCGTGACGCCTGGGGCGGCGAGTGCGGCGCCGGCGCGTCGGCGAGTGCGGCGCCTGGCTCAGGGTCCGTCGTTCATGATCATGGCCAGTTTCGCCCGATATATGGGCGCTTCGGGCCCTG
>JBAPYC010000997.1:0-10626 GCA_049284535.1 Streptosporangiaceae bacterium | reverse complement strand
GCCCACCGCCGGCCCGGGCGCTGCCGCCGCGCCCGTTCGCGTCGCCGCCGCGAGCTGGGTGCAGGCCCGGTTGCAGGACCACGGCGAGCCCAGCCCGGCGGCCACCGGGGACCCGGATGATGTCTCCCGGGCGCAGTTGCGACAGGGACCGGGCCGCCTCCGCCCGCCGGGACGTAGCACGGGAGCGGGACACGTCACCCTCCCGTTCGGTCAATGTCCTCCTGATCCGGGCGTACTCGGCGAAGTCCCCCCGGTCGCAGGTCATTTCCGCGGCCAGGTCGTCCATGGCCTGGTGGTTCTTGCGGACCTGGCGGGTCAGGCCGAGCACGCCGCGGTCGGCCTGGAACTGGGCGAAGGAGGATTCCAGCAGGGCCGAGGCGCGGGCCCGCCCGGCCCAGCCGGTCAGGTTCACGGCCATGTTGTAGGAGGGACGGAAGCTGGAATTGAGCGGGTAGGTACGGGTGCTGGCCAGGCCGGCCACCGCGCCCGGATCCATGGCGGGCTGCCAGAGCACCACCGCGTGGCCCTCGACGTCGATGCCGCGGCGGCCGGCCCGCCCGGTCAGCTGGGTGTACTCCCCCGCGGTCAGGTTGGCGTGGGTCTCGCCGTTCCACTTGTCGAGTTTCTCGATGACCACCGTCCGGGCCGGCATGTTGATGCCGAGCGCCAGCGTCTCGGTGGCGAACACCGCGCGGACCAGCCCGGCCGCGAACAGCTCCTCGACCACTTCCTTGAACGCAGGCAGCATGCCGGCGTGGTGGGCGGCGATCCCGCGGCGCAGACCGTCCAGCCATTCGCCGTAGCCGAGCACGTCCAGGTCCTCGGGCGGGATTTCCGCGGTGCGCAGCTCGGCGGTCCGCTGGATCGCGTCGGCCTCTTCCGGCGTGGTCAGCCGCAGCCCCGCATCCAGGCACTGCGCGACGGCTGCGTCACACCCGGCCCGGCTGAAGATGAACGTGATCGCGGGCAGCAGGCCGCTGTTGTCCAGCCGGGAGATGACGCCGGGCCGGTAGGCCGGCGGGAACCGGCGCGGGCGCCGGGCGCCGCGGGCCGGGCGGCCGTGAGCCTTGTGCTCGATCCAGGTGTCGCGCTGGGCCACCCGGAGCAGTTCGGGGTTGACCCGGGTGTGCTCGTCGTCGGTGAACAGGTCGTACAGCCGGTGCCCGGCCAGTACGTGCTGCCACAGCGGCACCGGCCGCTGCTCATCGACGATGACGGCGGTGCCGCCGCGGACCTGGTCGAGCCACTCGCCGAACTCCTCGGCGTTGCTCACCGTCGCGGACAGCGCCACCACCCGCACCGACTCGGGCAGGTGGATGATCACTTCCTCCCAGACCGCCCCGCGGGCCCGGTCGGCCAGGTAGTGGACCTCGTCCAGGACGACGTAGCCGAGACCGGACAGCGCCGGCGAGCCGGTGTAGAGCATGTTGCGGAGGACCTCGGTGGTCATCACCACCACGGGCGCGTCACCGTTGATGGCGTTGTCCCCGGTGAGCAGGCCCACGGAGCGGCTGCCGTAGCGGCGCAGCAGGTCAGCGTACTTCTGGTTGGACAGCGCCTTGATCGGCGTCGTGTAGAAGCACTTGCGGCCCTGGGCCAGGGCCAGGTGCACCGCGTACTCGCCGATCACCGTCTTGCCCGAACCGGTCGGCGCGGCCACCAGCACGCCGCTGCCCGCGCCAAGCGCCCCGCACGCCTCGACCTGGAAGTCGTCGAAGTCGAAATCGTAGAGCGCCCGGAACGAGGCGAACTCGGGCTCAGACTGCCGTTCGCGGAACGCGGCGTACCGGTCCGCCGGAGTGGTCATACTTCCAGACTATGACCAGGTGAGCTACCTGGCGTTAATTGAACCGGTTACGGTGCGGCTCGTCGTCGTCCGGCAGCCGGTCCAGCGGGGCAAGCTCGTCATCAGCCAGGCCGGCGTACGGGTCGGGGTTCAGCCGGGCCTTGCGCCGGTCGTTGAGCAGCACGACCACCTCAGCGGCTTCCACCAGGGCGACGCACACGCCGCCGAGCAGCAGCATCGTGATCGGGTCCGGGCTGGGCGAGGCGATGCCGGCGAACACGAACACCAGGAAGATCAGGAGCCGGCGCCATTTCTTGAACCGGCTGTGCGGCAGGAGATTGACCTGGTTCAGCATCACCAGGAAGAGCGGGAGTTCGAAGCACAGGCCGAAACCCAGGATCATCATCATGAAGTAGCTGATGTAGGTATCGGCCGTGAAGATGTTGACGGCGTTCTGCGGCACCATGCCAATCAGGAAGTGCAGCCCGCGGCCCATCACCAGCAGCGAGAGCCAGGCGCCGAGCACGAACAGCGGCACCGCCGTGCCGATGAACAGGTAGGTCCAGCGCTTCTCGCGACGGTAGAGCCCCGGAGCGATGAAGGCCCAGAGCTGGTACAGCCAGACCGGCGACGTAAGGATGATCCCGGCGACGAACGCGACCTTGATGTGCAGGTAGAACCCGTCCAGAGGCCCGGTCACGGCGAGCGTGTGGCTGATCTGGGCCCGGCAGCCGTCGACCGCATTGCAGTAGGGCCGGGTGATGAATTTCCAGATCGGGTTGAAGAAGACCCACCCGATGACCATCCCCGCGATCAGCGCGAGCGCGATCTTGACAACGCGGTTGCGCAGCTCACGGATGTGATCCATGAGCGGCATCCGGCCATCGGGGTTCTGCTGCCGCTGCGATTGCACGAAGCGCTCGCCGACGATGCGGGCTCCCTGAACAGCCCCGGGGAGTTTGGCCATGACAGTTCCGGCTCAGCGGCCGGTTAGCTGGACTGGGTGTGCTGAGGCTCGGCCGCGGTGGCGGTCCTGGCGGGCGCCGGATCCATCGTGGAAGCACGCTGCAGGTCACGGATCTGCTGCTGCAGGGCGTCGATCTGCGCCTGCGACTCGGCGTGCGGCGCGGCGACGGGCGCCGGAGCGGCTGGCGTGGCGGTGAGCTGCGCCGGGGCCGGGACCGTGGTCTGCGGTTCGGCCGGGGCCGTCTCCTCCTCGTGCAGGCCGGAGACTTCCTTCTTCAGGATCCGCATGGACTGACCGAGCGAACGCGCCGCACCGGGCAGCTTCTTGGACCCGAACAGCACAATGATCAGCACCGCGATGATCGCGATCTTCCATGGGCTGTCGAACAGGTCACCCATTATGTTCGTCCTCTTCAGCAGGGAGTAATTCTTTCGGCGTGAGTCTACATCCTAAGACGGCGGGGAGTCAGTTTCCGCAGGCGAACGGCGTGTACCCGACGGCCTGGTGTTGTCCCTTCCGCCCTGCTCACGGAGGCTATTCGGAGCATGGGCCGCGGCGGATTGGTCACAGGACGTAATTCGTGAGCGCGGCCGTGGCGGCCTCGCGGACCTCGGTCACCAGTGACGGCGGTGAGATGACCTGGCCGTCCTCGCCCAGCCGGAGGGCCAGCCGCCGGACCAGGGCCGTATCGGGGGTGCGCAGCACCACCCGGAGCCGGCCGTCTTCCAGCTCTGTGGTGGACTCGCACGGGTAGTACTCGGCGACCCAGCGGCCCGCGGCGGACAGCTCCAGCACGACGTGCACGTCATCGGGTGACGGCCGGAACAAGCCCTGGTCGATGTCCACCGGCTGCGCCTCGGGCGGCGGCGCGGCCGCCACGTCGAGCACCTCCAGGCGCAGGACGCGGTCCAGCCGGAACAGCCGCATGCCCTCGGCCCGCAGGCACCAGGCCTCCAGGTACGGGCGGCCCTCCACCACCAGCAGGCGCATCGGGTCGACGTCGCGCTCGGTGGCCTCATCGCGGCCCGGCACGTAGTACCGCAGGTGCAGCCGCCGTCCGGCGGCCCGGGCCGCGTTGATCTGGGCGGCGTACTTCTCGGTCCCGTCACCGGGGAGGTCCACCTGCACCGCGACCTGGGAACTGGCCGAGGCGGCCTCCCCGGCTGCGGCCTCCAGCTTGGCGATCAGCCGGGATAGGGCCGACCGGTCCCGCTGGCCGGGCACCTCGGCCAGCATGCGCAGCGCCACCAGCAGCGCGCTGGCCTCGTCAACGGCCAGCCGCAACGGACGCGCGATGGACTCGGCCGCTCTGACGACGATCTCGCCGCCCTCATAGGACAGGTCGATGGGGCAGTATGGGTCCGGGGCCCGCAGCTCCACGCACCACAGCAGGTTCAGGTCGTCGACCAGCTCGCGCTCGCTGACCCCGAACGCCGCCGCGGTCTCGGCCAGGCCCACCGCTTTGCGGCTGACCACGTAGGGCACCAGCGCGAGCAGCCGCTGCAACCGCTCGGTAGAGGTAACCAGGGCGGTCATGTAAGCGCCCCCTTCAGGCGGCGGATCACGGCGTCGCGCAGATCGGGCGGGTCGAGCACGACCGCGTCCGGGCCGAACGAGGCGGCCTGGTCGGCGAACCAGCCCACGTCGGTGAACCGCACGGCGACCAGGTCCCAGCCGGGGTGCTCCGCGTCGGGCTGGACGGACTCGGCGTGCTGGCGCAGGCCGACGCCGCCGCCGGACCGTACCCGGATCAGGGCCGTGCGTTCCGGGGCCGGGGCGGAATCGGTGTCCCGGACCAGCTCGCGCACGTCCACGTCGTCCGGCACGGTGACCCGCCCGGCCGGCCCGCTGAACTTCACTGGGCCCTCGATCCGGCTCAGCCGGAACACCCGGGTGTCCTGACGGGCCCGGTCCCAGCCGGCCACATACCAGCGGCCGTGCCGGTTGACCACACCCCAGGGCTCGAGCTCGCGCCGCTGCGGATCGCTGCGGCCTGCGGCACGGTAGCTGAACGTCACCGGCCTGCGGTCCCGGACCGCCTCCCACAGCGGCCCGAAGGCCGGCTCGGGCGTGGCCAGCCGAGGCTCGATACCGGCCGCTATCAGGCCTGCCGGGCCAGGGCCGGCCGCGCCCTCGTCGCCGTCGAACCGGGCTGGGTCGATCCCGGCCGCCTGGAGCTTCATCAGCGCACCGGCGGCGGCCCCGGCCAGTTTGGCCCGCTCCCAGACCCGCGCGGCCAGCCCGAGCACGGCCGCCTCGTCCGCCTCGAGCCGCAGTTCGGGCAGCTCGTAGGCCTGCTGGCGGATCCGGTAACCCGGGTCCTCGTCGAACGGATGGTTCAGCCCCGTCTCCAGCGGCACGCCCAGGTCGCGCAGGTCTTCCTTGTCCCGCTCGAACATCCGCTTGAACAGCTCGTCGGTGTCGGGGTAGCCCGGTACCGCGGCGCGGATCTGGTCGGCGGTGAGGTAGCGGCGGGTGGAGAGCAGGCATACAACAAGGCCAAGCAGACGCTCGGTCTTGCGCTTCGACATTGTTCCTCCCAAGCCCACCCGCTGCCTTTCAGATTATTGTCTCTCCGCCAGTCCGGGGGACGGTCATGGCGCGCTATCGGTACTGCGCTATCGGTACTGCGCTATTTGTACTGCGCCATCGTTACTGCGCCGGCGCTAGAGTGCCGGGGTGATCACATGGCGGGACGGCACAGTCAGCGGGACGCGCCGCGAGTGGCCGGGCGCGGCGGAGCTGGACGTGCTTGTCGGCGGCATCACGGTGCGGGCGCTGGCCTACCCGGCGCTGACCGGGCTGCCGCGGCCCGGAGACCGGGTGCTGCTCAACACCTCGGCGCTCGACCTGGGCCTGGGCACCGGCGGGTACGCCCTGGTCGTGGCCCTCCCCGACCGGTTGCCGCCGGACCCGGTGCTGGCCGGCCACCTGGTCAAGGCCCGCTACACGCCCATGCAGGCATGCGTGCTCGGCGCCGACGAGCAGGGCTCACCGCACCACGACGTGCTGCGTGACGCCGACGACATCGGCGGGATGCCGGTGGTGGTGGCCGACCTGCACTCGGCTCTCCCGGCCGTGCTGGCTGGCCTGTTCGCAACGGCCGAACGGCCGGGAACAACCAGCTCTGCCCCGGCCCGCATGCCTCGCGTGGTCTACGTCATGCAGGACGGCGGAGCCCTGCCGGCCTGGTTCTCGCGCACCTGCGCGACGCTGCGGGAGGCGGGCTGGCTAGCCGCGACGGTGACCACCGGCCAGTCTTTCGGCGGGGACCTGGAGTCGGTGACCGTGCACACCGGGCTGCTGGCCGCCCGGCATGTGCTCGGTGCGGACGTCGCGGTGGTGACGCAGGGACCGGGCAACCTGGGGACCGGCACCCGGTGGGGCTATTCCGGGGTGGCCGCGGGCGAGGTGGTCAACGCGGCCGCGGCCCTGGGTGGCATGCCGGTGGCCTCGCTCCGGCTGAGCGACGCGGATCCGCGTGAGCGGCACCGGGGCGTCTCCCATCACAGCCTGACCGCGTACGGCCGGGTGGCGCTGGCCCGGGCCACCGTGGTGGTGCCCGAGCTCGGCGGCGAGTTCGGCGCCCAGGTGGCGGCGCAGGCCAAGCCGCTCGGCGCCCGGCACGACGTGGTCACGGTGCCCGTCGACGGGCTCGAGGACGCGCTGCGGGCCTGCCCGGCCCGGCTGTCCACGATGGGCCGCGGCCTGGACGCGGACCTGGCCTACTTCCTGGCCGCGGCGGCGGCCGGCCGGCATGCCGGCCGCCTGCTCGGCGAACTGCCAGCCCGGGAAGGCGAACTGCCAGGCCAGGAATGAGCGGGCTCTGCGCGGGGTCAGGCCTTCTTGAGCGCGTCCACGATGTCGACCACGAACACGAGGGTGTCGGTGCCCTTGATGCCCGCGTCAGACTGCCCGGCGCTGCCGTAGCCGTCGGACGGCGGGATAGAGAGCATGACCCGGCTGCCCACGGTCTGGCCGACCAGGCCCTTGTCCCAGCCGGGGATCACCTGCTCGGGCGAGGCGCCAATGACGAAGCCGAACGGCGAGCCGGAGGACCAGGAGGAGCCGAAGACCTTCTTGGTCCGCCAGATGTAGCCGACGTACTGGGCGATAACGTACTCGCCCGTGGACACCTTGGGGCCGCTGCCCTTGATCAGCGTCTTAGTCACCAGGGTCTTCGGCGGGGAGGACGACGGGAAGGTCAGCGTGGGGGCGCTGCCCGCCTTGGCGCTGACCGTCGGCAGCGTGCCGCCGCCGCTGGACACCTGCGTGCCGGTCGCGGACGCGGTGCTGGCGTACGCCTTGAGCAGGTCGATGACGAAGACCAGGGTGGTGCTGCCGGTGATGCCGAGCTGGGAGTCACCTGAGCTGCCGTAACCCTGCGCGGGCGGGATGACCGCCAGGACCCGGCTGCCGACCTTCTTGCCGACCAGCGCGGTCTCCAGGCCCGGCAGCGTGGCGCTGGGGATCAGCGTCGGGCTCTGGCCGAACGTGCTCGCCTTCTGCGAGGAGGTCGTCCCGTTCCAGAAGTACAGGACGAAGTTCGCGGCCAGGGCGTCGGATTTGGTGTACGCCGCGCCGCTGCCCTGGATCAGCGTCTTGACGGTCAGCGCGGTGCCCGCCTTGGCCTTGGGGATGCTCACCTTCGGGAGGTTCCCGAACGCTCCCGATGCGGTCACCGACGTGTTCGAGCCCGGCGAGGACGACCCGGACGCGGAAGACGAAGCTGAAGCCGAGGATGAGGACGAGGCGGCCGGTTTGGACGAGCTGCAGGCGGCCAGGGCCAGGCAGGCAACCAGCGAGACGGCGAGGAGCGCTAGGAGGCGTCGCATGAAAACCCTCGATAGTGGTGGAAGTCAGCCTCGTTAGCCTACTGGCCCTGCCGACCGGACACGCCACGGGAGCCTGCGCCGCTACATTAGGGTTCGCCGACTGATTTTGGCGGGAATGCGCGGGATCAGCAGTCAATCCGGCCGCGACCGGCTCTTGTTCAAGGATGGTGGACGTCGAGGTGTCCGACTCGGAGCAGCTCCCGGCTGGCGTCGAGGTGCCCGAACCGGAACAGCATGCGGCTGGCGTCGAGGTGCCCGAACCGGAACAGGACGCGGGCACCTGGCGCCGGCGGACGCTGGCCGTGGCGGCCTGCCTCGGCCTGGCCGCCCTGCTCTACCTCGCCTACCTGCGGCAGTCGCAGTCCCTTGGCACCGACGCCGACGGGGCCAGCAACGTGCTGCAGGCCTGGGACATGCTGCACGGGAACCTGCTGCTGCATGGCTGGCGGCTCTCGGACGTGTCGTTCTACACGACCGAACTCCCCGAGTACATGCTCGTGGAGCTGGTGCGCGGGCTCAGCCCGGTGGTGATCAATACGGCGGGAGCGGCGACCTACACGGTCCTGCTCGGCCTCACCGCCTTGCTGGCGAAGGGCCGGGCGTCCGGTGCTCTGGGCCTGTCCCGGGTCCTGGTCGCGGGCGGCATCATGCTCGCGCCCGGACCCGGGTTCGGGGCGGCGTCACTGCTCTCCTCGCCCGATCACACCGGCACCGGGATCCCGCTGGTGCTGACCTGGCTGGCTATTGACCGGCTCGGGGACCGCCGTTACCTGCCGTGGCTGGTCGCAGGGCTGCTCACCTGGGTCGAGGTGGCCGATCAGCTGGCGATCTACGCCGGCGCGCTGCCGGTCATCGCCGTCGCGGCGATCCGGATCGCCCGGCGGCGCCCGACGTGGCGAGCCGACGCGGCCCTGCTGGCCGCCGCGGCCGTGTCGATCCCGCTGGGGATGGGCGTGATACTGCTCATCCGCCACGCTGGCGGCTTCACCGTCGCGCCCGTCGACACGACCGCCGCGACCGCCGCGGAGCTGCCCCATCACCTCTGGCTAGCAGTGCAGTCTGTGCTGATGCTGTTCGGCGCCTCGTTCATCGGCGTGACATCCGCGGCCGGGGCGGTCTTCGCCGCGCTGCACCTGATCGGGCTGATCCTGGTCGCCTGGGCGTGCTGGCTCGCGGCCAGGCAGCTGCTGACGTCCGATGACCGGCTGGTCCCGCTGCTCCTGATCGGCATCGCCATCAGCCTGGGTGGATACATCTTCAGCACCCAGGCCATCGATCTCGGCTCCACGCATGAGCTCGCAGCGGTGCTCCCGTTCGGCGCGGCCCTGGCCGGGCGCCTCATTCCGGGCCGCCCGGCGGCCACCATGCTCGCCCCGGTGCTGCTGGTGGGACTGGCCGGCTACGCGGCCGCGCTCGGGTGGAACGCCGCCGGTCCCCCGCGGCTGCCGGCCACCCAGGCCGTGGCCAGCTGGCTGACCGCTCACCGGCTGACCTCGGGGATCGGCGACTACTGGGCCGCGAACATCACCACGGTGGCCACCGGCGGACAGGTGCGGGTACGGGCGGTCCAGCTGTCCTGTGGTCGCTTCGTTCCCGATGCCTGGGAATCCCGCCAGTCCTGGTACACACCGCCGGCTACCGCGACGTTCCTGGTGCTCGACCTGATCAGCCCGGCCGGGGCGGATCGTGCGCCCCGGCGGGCGACCGCCCAGTTCGGCGTGCCGGAGCAGACAGCCCGGATAGGCGCCTACGAGGTAATGGTCTGGCGGCACGACCTGCTGCCCGCGCTCAATGACCGTTGCGGCCCTTAACCGGGCCCGAAGGCTCATGGTGCTGGCCCGCTCGGGGTCCCAGGGCTCAGGGGCGGCCCAGGGAACGGAACGACCAGCCGGCTGACCGCCACCGCTGCTCGTCCAGGGCGGACCGGGCATCTATAACGTTGCGCCGGGCCGCGACCGCCCCGAGGACGGCCGGGTCGATGAGACGGTATTCCTCCCACTCGGTCAGGTGCAGGACCAGGTCCGCTCCGGTGACCGCCGCGATTGCCGATTCGGCGTAGCGCAGGTCGGTCCGGACCACGGCCGCGCTGCCCAGGGCGACCGGATCGTGCGCGGTCACCACCGCCCCCTCGGCGGCCAGCCGGCCGCACACGTCCAGGCTGGGCGAGTTGCGCACGTCGTCGCTGCCCGGCTTGAACGCCACTCCCAGGACGGCGACCCGCATGCCGGTCAGTGTTCCGCCGGCCTCACAACACGGGAAATTCTGGGGCCGAGATACGATACTCTCAGCCCTAGCCTCCGGGCGGACTTCCTCGCGGGTTTCTCGACGCTCGCCGAGCGGTGCAATCCGATCGTACGGCGCGTTGTGCGCCGAACACGGCCGATGCTAGAGGAGCGGGGTCTCCTCAAGCCGATTGGAGTCGTCACACATCCTCGCGACGGCGACGGCCTTCCCGCGTCGCTCTTCAACGGCGAAGGGCTCGAAATGAGCCTCGCGTTCAAGACGGCCTACGAGGCCGCGGAGTCGTTCAGTCGACTCTATGCGCAGCGTCAACCGGGTGCAGGATTTTTGAAGACCATCCTGCTTCGCCGCATCGGCTCCTCCGCACAAGCTGGCCTCGACACGACTCGTGTGTTGCTCAGCCGATTGGATGTCCCTCTTGTTCCTGAGGAGGAGGTAGGAGACGAAGACGCGCCTGACGGCATCCCTCCGCCCGATCCCGAAGAAATCGCTTTGCTGCGGGAGGTCGAGCGCAATCTGGAGGCTGTCGTCGCGGGCGACGAGATCGACCCCAAGGTGCAAGTCGTCTTGCACTACCTGCGCGACCGGCAGTGGCTGGAGACTAATGGTGCGATCATCTTCAGCCAGTACCTGACTACTGCGGAGTGGGTCCTGGAGGCCCTCTGCGCGGTGTTCCCGAACGAGCCGGTCGCCCTCTATGCGGGCGGCGCTGCGTCATTCGTCCAGCGCGGCCAGAATCAAACCAAGGCGTCGCGTGAGCTGATCAAACGATACATTCAGGATGGCGACATCCGGCT
>JBAPYC010000996.1:0-5979 GCA_049284535.1 Streptosporangiaceae bacterium | reverse complement strand
GATCACCGCGGTGGCCGCGGCCGGCCAGGGGTTCGTGCTGTTCCGCCCGGCCACAGCGGCGAGAAACCCGGCCGTCGACGTGTACGGTTCGGCCAACGGCACGACATGGAAGTTCGAGACCACGCTGGACACGGCTATCGGCTTCACGCCCGGCGTGACCGAGGGCGGCCCCGGCGGCGCGGTGATCACCGGCCGGGCCGGAAGCCAGCTGACCGCGTTTGCGTCGGCCAACGGCAGCTCCTGGCAGCAGGCCGGCCCGTTCGCCACCACTGCCGCCGAAGCGGTTTCCGGCGTGACCGTCGCAGGCGGCACCGTGATCACCGCGGGCACCGGCCAGCCCGAGCCTGAAAGCCGCCAGCCCATGATCACCACGGTCGCTCCCGGCGGAACCGCGGCCAGCGTTGACATCGCCAAGATCCCGGGCGCGACCGAGCCGCAGCTAGCGGTCAACGCGCTGGGCGTGCAAGGCAGCAACCAGGTCGCGGTCGGCAGCGCGAACGGCTACCCAGCCGCGTGGACCTCGGCCAACGGCGGGGCCAGCTGGACTCCGGCCACCGGCGCCACGCCCACGGTGCTGAACCGGCCGGGCTTCCAGCAGCTGACCAGTGTGACGCGCGGGCTCGCGGGCTGGCTGGCCGTGGGCGGGGTCACCGGTGGCGCCGCCGAGCACCCGGTCGTGGTCACCTCTCCCGGCGGCGGCTCCTGGCAGGCCGCTGACACCGAGAGCGCCTTCGCCGCGCCCGGCCTGTTCACCGTGCAGGCCGCCGCTAGCGCCCAGGCCACCGCTAACCCCCAGCCCACCGCTAGCCCCCAGGCCACCGGCGCGGCAAGCGCATCGGCCGGGCGGGCCGGCTACGTCATCGTGGGCTATCAGCGGATCGGGCAAGGCCCGAGCGAACGTACGATCGCCGCGGCCTGGTGGTCCGCCGGGCTGACGGGCTGGCAGCGGGCGGGTGATGCAGCCGCGGGCGCCCTGGACGGCACGGGGGCGGCCCGGCAGATGCTGGCCGTCACCGCCGGGGCAGACGGCTTCGTGGCGGTCGGCTCGCACGGCAGCCAGCCGTCGGTCTGGGCCTCGGCCGACGGCCGGACCTGGAAGCAGGCCGACCTGCCGCAGCCGCCCGGCGCCAGCCAGGCCGAACTGCAGCACGTGGCCAGCGCTGGCCAGGCCGTTACGGCCGTTGGCACCGCGACCACCAGCTCCGGCCTGAAGGTTCCGTTCGCGGCGAGTTCGGCGGACGGCGGCCGGACCTGGACTGAGACCAACCTCCCGCAGCCCGAGGGCCCCGCCGCGGTCACCGCCCTGACCGCGGCGGGCCACGGCTTCGTCGTTACCGGAACCTATGGCACCTCCCCGGCCCACCAGGAGGTGCTCGTCTGGACCTCACCCAACGGCACAGACTGGAAGACCGCCCTGCCGACCGGCCAGGGGTTTACCGGGCCCGGCGTTCAGGAGATCACCGGCCTCACCGCCTCCGGCAGCACGCTTTCCGGAGTCGGCTACACCGCCTCGCCCACCAGCGAGGCCCCCATCTTCTGGCAGTCCCCGATCCGCTGAGCGCAAGTTTCCCATGATCACGAAGGTTTTACTACTCTATGGCGTAGTAAAACCTTCGTGATCATGAAGCGCTCGCCTGCGAGTTCGAGCAGCCGCCTTAGCCAGGGGGCGCAACCGTTCTGGGCCAGCCCTCAGCCAGCGCTGCCGAGCACCCCCGAGCACCCCCGAGCGCGGCTCACCCCTCCTGGACCGCGGCCGGTGCCCCGAACACGTCGTCCCGGCGGTTAGCCAGGCTGGGCAGCGTGGCGCGCACGGTCCCGACCAGCCCCGCTTCGACCTCGGCCACCGTCATCCCGGGCGCCGGCCCGAGGTCGGCCCGCACCACACCCAGCGGGTCGACCAGCAGGCTGCGCCCGACCCCGGTCGCAGCCCGGGTGGGCCGCTCGTCCGGGTCGGGCACCTGGCCGACCGCGGCTACCCACACGGTGTTCTCGATCGCCCGCGCCCGCACCAGCGTGACCCAGTGCTCCTCCTTGTACAGCCCCGCCGCCCAGGCCGCCGGCAGCACGATCAGCGCAGAACCGCCAGCCGCCAGCGAACGGAACAGCTCAGGGAACCGCACGTCATAACAGATCGCGACCCCAACGCGAAGACCGCCCAGCGTGCACACAACCGGCGACGAGCCCGGCGCGACCAGCTCCGACTCCCGCTGGCCGAACGCGTCGAACAAGTGCAGCTTCCGGTAGGACGTCACCAGCTCCCCGGCCCCGTCGTAGGCCACCGCGGTGTTGTACACCCGCCCGTCCGGAGCGGGCTCGAACACCCCGGCCACCAGCGCGACCCCGGTGTCCTTGGCCGCCGCCGCCAGGCCGGAGCAGAACGGGCCGTCCACCGGCTCGGCCGCCGCCCGCAGGTCCGAACCGAACCTGACCTGGGTCGCCTCGGGGAACACGGCCAGGTCCGCGCCTTGCTCCGCGGCCTGCGCCAGGGCATCCCGCACGCGACCGCCATTGACGGATGGATCCGAACTGACCGGTATCTGGCACAGAGCGACGCGCATGCAAAGAGCGTAGCCCGCAGGGCCCCAGCGGGTCGCCCCCCCGCGGCCAGCAGAGCCTAACCTGGGCAGGTGACGCCACCGGTGACCCGAACCGTCCGCACCCGACCCCTGCTCAACCGGCGCCTGGAAGGCCTGGGCACGACGATCTTCGCGGAGATGTCCGCCCGGGCCCTCGCGACCGGATCCGTCAACCTGGGTCAGGGCTTCCCTGACCGGGACGGCCCGGCCGCCATCGCGAAGGCCGCCGCCGACGCAATCCTGGCCGGCCGCGGGAACCAGTACCCGCCCGGCCCCGGCGTCCCCGAACTGCGCCAGGCCATCGCCGCCCACGACGAGCGCTTCTACGGCCTGCGCTACGACCCGGACCGCGAGGTGCTGGTCACCGCGGGGGCGACCGAGGCTATCGCCGCGGCCATGCTGGCGCTGGTCGAGCCGGGTGACGAGGTAATCGCGTTCGAGCCGTACTACGACTCCTACGCCGCGAACATCGCCATGGCCGGCGGCGTCCGCGTACCGGTCACACTGCGCCCGCCGCACTTCCGCCCGGACATCGACGCGCTGGGCCGCGCGATCACCGACCGGACCCGGCTCATCCTCCTCAACTCACCGCACAACCCGACTGGCTCGGTGTTCACCCACGACGAACTGGCCGCGATTGCCCGGCTGGCCGTCGAGCACGACCTGCTGGTGATCACCGACGAGGTCTACGAGCACGTGATCTACGACGGCCAGCACGTGCCGATCGCCCAGTTCCCGGGCATGCGCGAGCGAACCGTGTCGGTCAGCTCGGCGGGCAAGACGTTCGCCTTCACCGGCTGGAAGATCGGCTGGGTCAAGGCCACGCCCGAGCTGGTCGCCGCGACCAAGACGGTCAAGCAGTTCCTCACCTTCGTCAGCGGCGGCCCGTTCCAGTACGCCATAGCCCAGGCCCTGACCCTGCCCGATGCGTACTTCGCTCAGCTGCGCGACGAGCTGCAGGCCCAGCGCGACCTGCTCACCACGGGCCTGCGCGACCTCGGCTTGGTCGTGAACGAGCCGCAGGGCACCTACTTCGCCACCGCCGACGTCGGCCAGGACGGGATGGAGTTCTGCCAGAGGTTGCCCGAACGCGCCGGGGTGGTCGCCATCCCGCTGGCCATCTTCTACGACGACAAGGAGGCGGCCCGGACCCAGGTCCGGTTCGCGTTCTGCAAGCGGCCCGAGGTGCTGACCGAGGCCCTCACCCGTCTGGCCCGGCTCTTTTAAGCCGAACGGGCGGCCCTTACCCGCCACCGCTCCCGCCCCCAGCCCCCGCGGACCCAGCGCCATGGTGGGCTCAAGCCCCCCTCCAAAGGGGGTCACAGCCCCATGGCGCGGCCTCGGCCACGCCGCCAGGATGGGAGCCATGTACATCGTCGCGCTTCTTGTCCTGCTGGTGACCGGCTGCATCGCGTTCATCCTGCGCCGCGAGGCGATCCGCCCGGACCCGCGCCCGGAGGGCCTGCGGGGGTTCCTCCGCATCCGCGGCTGGGCCCTGCTGCTGCTTCCCATCGCGATGATGGCCGCCGTCATGGCCGGCGGCGTTCAGCCGATGCCCCCAATCGAGCTGGGCATCGCCGTCCTGGCCATCGTCTTCACCCCGAAACTGGCGGCCAGAGCCGTGCCCTATGCCGTGCTGGCGCTGGCCGTCGAGGGGCTGATACTGGCCAAGTATTACCACGACGGGAACAACAGCCAGGTCCTGTACGGGCTGGTGCTGGCCGGCCCCGGCTCCTTCTGGACTCGTTTCGTGCTGCCGCAGGCGGCCGTGTTCCTGGCCGTGGGCCTGTGGCTGCTGCTGCGTGTCCAGGCGCCGGGGTCCGGGCTGGTCCGGGCGCTGGCCACCCGGTGGCTGGACCCCGGCCGCGGCGGGATATCCGGCGCCCAGGCCCTGCTCCTGATCCCGGTCGTGGGGCTGGCCATGCAGCTGCTCGGGCCCGGCAACTGGTTCGGTATCCGGGCGGTCGACGGGCTCGACGTGGCCCTCATCGACCTGACCGTGGCCACGGCCGCGCTGGTGCTGATCTTCCGGTCGCGGGCCTGGGCTGGCACGCTGGCCACGGCGGGTCTGCTGGTCCTCGGCGCCTACGGCTGGCTGATCACGGTGCTCTGGCCCGCGGTGCCCGGGTTCGCGTACGGCTTCTGCGACCTGCACAACGGTCCGGTCCACACCCCGCTCTTGGCCGATGCCCTGGAAGGCTCCACTCTGCTGGCCCTGGGGCTGTGGCTGGCGCCCCGGGTGATGCGCGAGCACCTGACGCCAGGCTCCGCCCCCGAGCTGGCGGCCCGGGCCCAGCAGCTGACCCAGCGGGCCCAGCAGCTGTCCCAGCGGGTGCAGACCCTGACCCAGACCCGCAGCGATGCCGTCGATACCGCCGCCGCCGAACTGCGCCGCATCGAGCGTGACCTGCACGACGGCGCGCAGGCGAGGCTGGTGGCGCTGGGCATGACCCTGCAGGCCGCGGAACGGCTGTTCCCGACCAGACCGGAGACGGCCCTGGCCCTGATCACCGAGGCCAAGGAGAGCTCTTCCCGGGCCCTGACCGAGCTGCGCGACCTGGTCCGCGGCATCTACCCGCCAGTGCTGGCCGACCGCGGCCTGGGCGACGCCATCCGGGCCCTGGCCCTCGACACGCCGCTGCCCACCGCGCTGGACATCGACCTGCCCGGACCGGTTGAGCTGCCAGTCGCCTCGGCGGTCTACTTCTCGGTCGCCGAGGCACTGGCCAATGTGGCCAAGCATGCAGAAGCCCGTTCGGCCCGTGTCGCCGTCCGGCACAGTGTTGCTAACCACGGAGTTGCTAACCACGGGGCGGGGATGCTCCGCGCGGAGATCACCGACGACGGGGCCGGCGGGGCCGACCCGGCGCTGGGCACCGGGCTGGCCGGGGTGGAGCGCAGGCTGGCCACGTTCGATGGCATCCTGGCCGTGAATAGCCCGCCCGGCGGGCCGACCATCGTCGTCATCGAGGTACCGTGCGCGTTGTCATCGGCGAAGACCTCTACCTGCTGAGGGAGGGCCTGGTCCGGCTGCTCACCGCGCACGGGTTCGAGGTCGCCGCCGCGGTGGCCAGCGCCCCCGCACTGCTGGAAGCGCTGACCGCCGAGCAGCCCGACGTCGGCATCGTCGACGTGCGGATGCCGCCCACCAACACCGACGACGGGCTCCGCGCCGCCCTGGCCGCCCGCCGCCAGGTACCCGGCCTGCCGGTGCTGGTGCTATCCCAGTACGTGGAGCAGCTCTACGCTCGCGAGCTGCTGGCCGACCAGGCCGGCGCTGTCGGCTATCTGCTCAAGGACCGCGTCTTCAACGACGAGGCGTTCACCGCGGCCATCCGCACCGTGGCCGCCGGCGGCACGGTGCTGGACCCCGAGGTCGTGCAGAAGCTGATGGTGCGCCGGG
>JBAPYC010000995.1:0-2949 GCA_049284535.1 Streptosporangiaceae bacterium | reverse complement strand
GCCGTACAGACCTGGCTGCTCAACCGGCGCACCCCCTGGATGATGGGACCGATCGACCGGGACGGTCTGTGGTGGCTGATCGCCTTCGGTGCCGACGGCCGCTCGGCCGATTTCGACCCCCACCGGCTGATCAGCGGAGCGCTCGGAGGTGACCTTCCGGCCGAGGTCGTCAGTACCGACCCGTGGACGGCGAGGATGGAACTGGTGGACCGGTGCCGGAACGGGTGCGTGTTCCTCGTCGGTGACGCCGCGCACCTCAACCCTCCGTTCGGTGGTCACGGCCTGAACACCGGGATCGGTGGCGCGGTCGATCTGGGCTGGAAGCTCGCCGCCTGCCTGGCGGGATGGGGGGCTCCCGGGCTGCTGGACTCCTACGAGGCCGAACGCCGGCCGCTGCACCGGCGGGTGATCGATGAGGCGGCCTTGAACATGGCAACCCTGGCGCCGGAGCTGCTGGCCGACGGCCTCGACCGGCCCGGCCCGGAAGGCGACCGTGCCCGGTCAGACGCGGCCCGCCGCATCACGCAGACCAAGAGGGCGGAATACTTCAGCGCCGACCTGGTCCTGGGCCATCGCTACGAGGACTCCCCGGTGCTGCAGGCGTCGCCGCCTCGGCCGGGGCATTGGGCGAGCTGCGCAGCGCCCGGCCGCCGCCTACCGCACCTTTGGATGTCAGGCCAGGTATCCACGCTGGACCTGGTCACAGGCGCGCACCTGATCCTGACCGCCGACGGCGGCCTGGGGGCGCGAGCAGGCCGCGCCGCGCAGGCCGCGGGCCTGCCGGCGACCGTAGCGCAGCTCGAGCAGCCGCTCATGCGCCGCCTTGGCGCGGAACTGCTCGTCATCCGGCCCGATCAGGTGGTCTCGGCCGTATGGCCGCTGCCCTCCTCCAGTCGTGAGGGCGAGACCGGCTTTCTTGACGCGACAATGGCCATGCTCTGTGGCCGACCCAGGAGCTGAGACGACATGGACAAAATCGCGCTGAGGAACGTGCGGGTGTTCGACGGTGAACGGCTGCTCGAACCGGCCACGGTCGTCATCGACAGCCACCGCATCGGAGGCGACCAGGCAGGCGCGCGAAGGTGGGACGGTGACGGCGGTGTGCTGCTGCCCGGCCTGATCGACTGCCACATCCATCTCACTGACGCCGCGACGCTGTCGGCGCTAGCCCGCCACGGTGTCACGACCGCGCTCGACATGGGAACCGACTCACCGGAGCTTGTCGCGTCGCTGCGCAATAGGCCCGGTGTCACCGACGTGCGCTCGAGCGGGGCCAGTGCTACCTCCCCGGCTAGCGCGCACGCCAGGCGGATGGGGCGCTCGGAGGGCCTGGTCGCCGATCCCGACGAGGCGAGGGCATACGTTTCCCGGCGCGTCACCGAGGGTGTGGACTATATCAAGATCATCATCGATCTCCCCGGCTTCGACGAGCGCACCGTCAGGGCGCTCGTCGAGGCGGCACGTGCGCAGGGCTTGCGCACGATCGCCCACGCCGCCACGCGTGAGGCCGTGCTGCTCGCGCAGGCAGCCAGCGTCGACATGCTCACCCACGCGCCCATTGACCGGCAGCTGGAGGAGAGCGCCGTCCAGCACACACGCACATCCGGGCAGGTCGTCGTGCCTACCCTGACGATGATGGAGGCGACCGTTGAGAGGCTGGGCGGTATCGCGCCCGTCTCCTACGACGTCGCACGATCCACCGTGGGGCAGTGGTACCGGGCGGGCGTAACGATCCTGGCGGGGACCGACGCCAACCAGGCGCCGTCCGCGCCCGCATCCCCGCCATACGGCACCAGCCTGCACCACGAACTGGAGTTGCTGGCCGACGCGGGCATGTCCGCGGTAGATGCCGTGCGATCGGCGACGATCGTCGCGGCACAGCAATTCGGGCTGTCCGACCGGGGGGTCATCGCAGCGGGCAAGCGGGCGGACCTAGTGCTCATCGACGGTGACCCGTTGCGTGACATCAGCGCAGTCCGAAAGATCGCCGGGGTGTGGTGCGCCGGCGTGCCTGTCGCCGGCGCGCCCGGCACACCTCCGGCACACCGGGAGGTCGGATCCCTGGAGCACCGCATTGGGGAGGGGTGATTGTGAGCGCCGCAACATCGATCACGAACGTCCGGGTCTTTGACGGGGAGCGGCTAGGTGAACTGATCACCGTCATGATCGACGACGGCGTGATCGTGGCCAGCACGCCGGAAGACGGCGGCAGCAGCGGCGATGTGGTTGACGGCTGCGGAGGCACTTTGCTGCCGGGGCTGATCGATACGCATGTGCATGTGGACAAGGTCGCACAGCTCGACGTGTCGGCGTCGTGGGGCATCACCACCCTGCTCGACATGGGCAACAAGGATCTTGCCAACCTCGCGACCCTGAAAAAGGGCCAAGGGCATCCGACCCTGAAGAGCGCCGGCAATCCGGCGAGCGCGCCGAATTCCGTGTTCGTCAGGAAGATGGGGTTCTCCGTCTCGACGACCGTCACCGGGCCCGGTGACGCGGCGCGATTCGTAGCGGAGCGGGTGGCTGAGGGCTCGGACTACATCAAGATCCTGGTCGAGGACCCCAAGATCCCCGGCACCAGGGCGCTGGCCGGGGAGACGGTTGCCGCGCTGGTCGCAGCGGCGCACCAGGCCGGGCTGATGACGGTCGCTCATGTGGTGAGCGCCGACACCGTGATGACGGCGGTGCGCGCGGGGGCGGACGTCGTCACCCACACGGCCCTGACCAGTGACCTAGATCCCGAACTCGGAGCGCTGCTGGCCGGGCGGCCGGCCGTCATCATCCCGACCCTGACGATGATGCAGGGAGTGGTGCACGCCATCGGCGGGAAGCTCGCCATGCGCGTGCTGGCACCGTTCGTGCCGGCGGTCCGGCTGAACTACAGGCACGCGAAGTCGACCGTCGCCACGTTTCACCGGGCCGGGGCAGCGATCCTGGCCGGCACCGACT
>JBAPYC010000994.1:0-15350 GCA_049284535.1 Streptosporangiaceae bacterium | reverse complement strand
GTGCAGGCCGGCCGGGCACGGCTCCGCAAGTACGTCGTCACCGAGAACGTCACCCAGACCGTCCCGGTCAGCCACGAGGAAGTGCGGCTGGAGCGGGAGCCGATCACCGAGGCGAACCGGGACGCCGCCCTGTCCGGCTCGGACATCAGCGAGGAGGAGCACGAAGTCACCCTCCGCGCTGAGCGCCCGGTGGTCCAGAAGGAAGCCGTTCCGGTGGAGCGGGTCCGCCTGGGCACCGAGACGGTCACCGAAGAGCGCGAGGTCAGCGAGCAGATCCGCAAGGAGCAGATCGAGGAGCCCGACGTCGACGCCGTCCTGCCGCGCGACGAGCAGTAGCCAGCACCGGCCGAGCCCGGCGGCGCCCAATGGCGCGCCGCCGGGCCGCTCACGCACAGTAACCCGAGGAGATTTAGATGCCTGAGGCATCCGTCAATTTCAGTGCGGGCGTGTCCAACGCCTGGTCCAACGTGGCGACCTTCGTCCCGAAGCTCGTCGTCTTCCTGCTCATCCTGATCATCGGCTACCTGGTCGCCAAGGCCATCGCCAAGATCCTGACCAAGGTCCTGCAGCGGGTCGGCTTCGACCGGCTGGTCGAGCGCGGCGGCATCAAGCATGCCCTGGACCGGTCGTCCTACGACGCGGCCGGCATCCTGGCCAAGATCGTCTATTACGCGATCATGCTGTTCGTCCTGTCCACTGCGTTCGGCGTGTTCGGGAGCAACCCGATCAGCGACTACCTGCGCGCGGTGATCGCCTACCTGCCGCTGGTCTTCGTGGCCATCGTCATCGTCGTGATCGCCGCCGCCATCGCCGCGGGCGCCAAGACCCTGATCGAGAACAGCCTGGGCGGCCTGTCCTACGCCCGGGTGCTGGCCAACATCGCCTCCGGCTTCATCCTTGCCATCGGCGTCATCGCCGCCCTGGACCAGCTGCACATCGCGGCCAACGTCGTCAACGCCGTGCTGTACGCCGTGCTGGCCGCGCTCGTCGGCATCGCGATCGTCGCGATCGGCGGCGGCGGCATCAAGACGATGTCTCAGCGCTGGGAGACGGTCGCGGCCCGGTATGACGAGGAGAAGCCGAGGATCGCTGCGGCCACCCGCAACGCCCCGGCCGTCACCGACCAGGCCCGCCAGTACGCCGATGACCGCAGCCCGTCCCCTGGCACCGGCGCCAGTCCTTATGTACGGCCGGAGGACACCGGCCGTTACTGACGCACCTGGAAGGTGCCAGGTCCCGCCCGCCCCCGTTGAGAGATTCAGGCCGAACGGCCTGCGGTGCCTGTCATCGCGCTGAACGTGCCTGCGCCGCCACGGCGACGCCGGTGAGGTGGCGACAGCGGCTGAGTCACCGGGTCCGCGCCGTGGCGGGCCCGGGCTCAGCCACCTGGAAGGCGTGTGAACCGGGAACCTGCCCGTCTAGATGTACCAGGGGGAACAGCGTGAGGACGATGACACCGACTGCGGCCAGCTCGCCGCCAGCCACCGGGTCCGTTGACGTGGGTCGGTGGCGCCCGGGCCTACCGCCAGTACCACCCGGGCGATGACCCGCCCGTGCAGCACGCCGGCG
This sequence comes from Streptosporangiaceae bacterium, assembly GCA_049284535.1. Taxonomy (GTDB): domain Bacteria; phylum Actinomycetota; class Actinomycetes; order Streptosporangiales; family Streptosporangiaceae; genus Palsa-504. Next base: position 13,781 of record JBAPYC010000994.1, on the reverse strand, counting down.
ACGTCATCCGCAACGCGTCGGTCTTCTACCAGCGGTAGGGCTGGTGGCCGGTGAGCGGGTGGCTGCTCGAATTCGAGCGGCGCGGGCTAACCAATCCTTGCAGCTCACATTCCGGCCGCCACTGTCCATCCGAATGCCATCCGGCTCGCCTGCTGAGCTAGAAGGCCCGCGGTCAGGCCCGGTTTGGGCCGGCCCGCGGCGGGTAGCGATCCGCCCCGGTCAGCGGCACTCGGGAGGATTATGACCTTTACAGGAATTGAGAAGAAATGCCTAAACGCCGCGCCAGGAGGCCTCGAAGGGAAATCTTCGGGCCTCATAAGTGACAAAAGACAACACCGACCTGCTGGGAACTGACATGGCAACCGCAAACCCGTCGTTCGGATACTTCGCCTCCAGCGAGGAACTCGGCCCGGCCGAGATCATCCGGACCGCCAAGACCGCCGAGGCGGCCGGCTTCGACCGCCTCTGGGTCTCCGACCACTACCACCCCTGGATGTCGGAGCAAGGCTCCAGCCCGTTCGTGTGGTCGGTGCTCGGCGCCCTGGCCAGCACCACTGCGCTCAAGCTCACGACCGCGGTCACCTGCCCTACGTTCCGGATCCACCCGGCGATCATCGCCCAGGCCACGGCGACCACGGCGGTGATGGCGCCGGGCCGGTTCACCTTCGGGGTCGGGACCGGCGAAGCGCTGAACGAGCACATCCTGGGAGACGTATGGCCGCCGGTCAGCGTGCGGCATGCCCGGCTGACCGAAGCCCTCGAGATCATCCGCCAGCTGTGGACCGGCCAGGTCGTCACGTACCAGGGGACATACTTCACGGTCCACGACGCCAAGCTGTTCACCCGGCCCGAGACACCACCGGACATCCTGGTATCCGGCTTCGGCCCCGAGGCGACCAAGCTCGCCGCGCAGATCGGGCAGGGGTGGATAAGCACTTCCCCGGACGCCGACGGCATGAAGATCTACCGCGATGCCGGTGGCACCGGCCGCACTCAGGCGGGCGCGAAGATCTGCTGGGCCGAGACAGAAAAAGAGGCCAAGGAGACCGCGCGCCGGCTCTGGGGCCATCAAGCCGGCGGCGGCCAGCTCTCCCAGGACGCGCCCATGTGGATGCAGTACGAGGCCGTCGCCCAGCTCACCTCGCCGGACGACATCGCCAAGACAGTACCGTGCGGGCCGGATGCGGCACACGCAGCCGAAACCATCGCCGAGTACGTGGAAGCCGGATTCGACGAGATCTACATCGCCCAGATGGGACCCGATCAAGAGGGCGGCATCCGCTTCCTGACCGAAGAAGTCCTGCCGCTCCTGAACACCGGGACCTGAGATCGCAACGGGCTGGCTGACGGGCAGCGGCCGGCTACGGCATACGGGCGGGCACCGGGGACCTGCTTCTGGTCACGGTGCCCGCCCGGAGAAGTGTGATGGCGTCGCTGACAACCGGTCACAAGCCGAGAAGGAAACGCCAGTGCCGATAGCTGTGCTGATAACGGTATGGGGCCCAAATAATTACAGACGTGATTTTGCTGCCGAACAGCAGCCGGGCCCAATGTGCGCGCCGCAGGCCACAGATTAGTGGCGGCGTAGCATCAGGACCACGAGGACGATGATCACAATAAGGACAACTGTTCCGATGCCGATATACACGGTGGTTTCCTTTCCTGGGGGTCGCTTGCCGATACGAGCGTCCTGGATTCAGCTGCCCAGCCCAGTACGGGTTAACCGGAATCCGTCGGGGGAACCGCGTGCTCTGCTGCAGGACCGGCGAACCGGTGCCACAGGTTTGACGTCAGTTCTGCCGCATATGCAGGCGGATTACCGTGCCGTCAGGACCGGTGCGCAGTTCGACAAGATCGCAAATTTGCTGGACGACCCAGATCCCGTGGCCGCCGTCGGCATCGAGGTCTGGCACATGGCGGCCGACTAGCGGATCGCTGATGTGACCGGTGTCCGCGACCTGGCAGATCAGCTCTCCCTGGGCGGCCCAGATGGACAGGACGCCCCCAGCGCCGGTGTACCGGAGGGTGTTGGCGACTAGCTCGCCAACGGCTAGTACCAGGTCAGCAATGCGAAGCGGGGACATGCCCGCGCTGCGGGCTTGGGCGGTTGTGAATTCCCGGACGGCGGCGAGATCGGCCCGGTAAGCCAGAACGGCAGCGCGGTCCGGAGGCGGGCGCAGCGGTGGGTCACATTGAGCTGGGAGCACGGCGGCCGCGTTGTAGCCCGGGTTGGGCTGGGTGGCCTGGTCCCGGATGAGCATCGGGTGGGCCAGCCCAGCGCAGGTGATCACGGCCGGAGCCAGCCGCGTGACGTCATACGGGCACATCACGGTGACCGGGGCATCCTCGAACGCCAGGTTGACCAGGGCTTCGTGCCGGATCGCCTCGCTCTGCTCCGCGGCGGTGCGGCCTGGCCAGATGGGCTCCTGGACACAGCGGACACCCCGGCCGGGGTGAGCGTTGAGGAAGCGGTGCATCCGGGGGATGATCCGGGCCGGGTTGGCGCCGACCTGGGTGATGTCAGCCCAGCTCACCTCGCGGTCCCGGCCGTCCAGTCGCTCGCGCAGCTGGCCAGCGTGCCGGCCGAGCAGGGCGGCGAGCACTGGCTCACCCCGCTCCAGCCCTGCTTTCACGAATCCGGTCACGCCGGCCAGGAACTGCTCGATGCCGGCGTACAGCAGCGCCGAATGAGAAGCCTGCAAAATACCTTCCTGTCCACGATCACCCATCGGTACTCCCTGGGGAACTTCGGCCGGCTGGAGGCACCGGTGCTGGGCGGCTACCCATATTGCCCGCGCTGACACCAAGCCAGCGCCGTTCAGACCGGCGAGTGGGCGCTCACCGGCCGGGATAGCCTTTTCGGGACAGCAAGTACAGGCGCATTCGGGGGCGAGTTGTGCCGACGGCCTGCGAACGGACGGTCAGTTGACGGGACTCAGGGAAGGGCAGTCTGGCGTACCGGCGGACGCGGCCGTCCTGACTTCAGCGGCACGACTTGAGGTACTGCGGCAGGCGGGACTGTCGGCGTACCCGGACGAGGGGATGGAGCGTTTCGCGCGGCTGGTCGCCAGGATGCTGGCTGTACCTGTGGCGCTGGTCTCGCTGGTGGAGGCGGGCCGGCAGGTGTTTCCCGGCATGGTCGGGCTGGCTGAACCATGGGCGACCAGCCGCCAGACCCCGCTGTCGCATTCGTTCTGCCAGCATGTGATCACCAGCGGCAGCCCGCTGGTGCTGCCTGATGCCAGGCAGGATGAGCGGACCTGCACCAGCCTGGCCATCGGCGACCTGGGCGTAGTTGCCTACGCGGGGATGCCGCTGACTGACGGCCAAGGCCACGTGCTGGGGTCATTGTGCGCCATCGACCAGCGTCCCCGGGTCTGGTCGCCGCAGGAACTGGCCGACCTCAATGACCTGGCCGCGGCGTGCAGCGGGGAACTGCGGCTCCGGATCATGTCCCAGCTTGCCCGCCAGGCTCAGGATGACGCCGAACGGGCCAGGAAGGCCGCTGAGGCAGACCGGCTGGCGGCGGAGCGTTCTGATGCCCAGGCCCGGGCCTACGCGGCCCAGGCAACGGTGGCCCTGGGGCGCTCTGCCCTGATGCTGCGCGTCGCGGCCGACCTGGCCAGTGCCGGCGGCCTAGCCGACGTGCGACTCCGGGTACGGAACCTGGTCAGCAGCGACCTCAGCCCTTCCTATGTGGGACTCGCGCTGCTCGACGGGCTGCAGGCCCGCCGGGTCCCCGACCCAGAGACCGCCTGCGTCATGGAGATGCGCACCCCGGTTTTCCCGCTGGACAGCCCTTTGCCGAGCGCCCGCGCCGCCCGGGACAGGGAGATCGTCGTCCTCAGCGATCGCAGCGCACTGGAAGCCGAGTACGGCCCGGCTGCCGCCGCCGGATTTGACGAGGCGGGCCTGCAGACGGCGGTGTGCGTACCGCTTCCCGGAACGAGGGGCACCCTCGGCGTCCTGGTCCTCGGCTGGGCGACCCCGCATCGGGTCGACGTGACCGAGCGGGCGGTGCTGACCGCGATCGCCGGGTACACGGCCCAGGCCGTCGAGCGCGCCCTGTACCTCGACGAGCGGATCACCGTGGCCCGCCAGCTCCAGCAGGCCATGCTGACTGACCTTCCCGCCGTCCCCGGCTTGCAGCTCGCCGCCTCCTATCGTCCAGCCGCGGCCGGCGAGCTTGTCGGCGGCGACTGGTACGACGCCTATCCGCTAGCCGGCCGCTCCGGCCGGCCGGGAGCAGGCCGGACGGAATTTCCGGCGCCGCTGGCGATAACGGTCGGCGACATCACCGGTCATGACATGCGCGCCGCCAGCGTCATGGGGCAGGTCCGCAGCATGCTGCGCCAAGCCGACCTGCACGACACCCTAGGTCCCGCTGCTGCGGTCACCGCGGTGGAGGAGGCATGCGAGGTACTGTCCCTGAACGCCACCGGCACCCTTGTCCATGGTCACCTCTACCCCGTCGGCGACACGGCCGCCTGGCGGCTCACCTGGACCAACGCCGGGCACCCGCCCCTGCTGCTCGGCCACCGCGGCGGCCAGACCGAACAGCTGGGCGAGCACGGCCTGCTGCTGTGGCCTGGCATGCCGGACAATCACCGCACTGACTGGCAGCGCGTCCTTGTCCCGGGTGACACCCTCCTGCTGTACACCGATGGGCTGGTCGAATACCGCACCCAGGAGGTGGACGCCGCTATCAGCCACGCCGCCGCCGTGCTCTCCGCAGCCCCGGCCGACGAGCCGCTCCCCGACCTGCTAGGCGAGCTCCTCGACTCCGTGGCCGGGAGGACTGCACCCGACGATATTTCCTTGCTTGCGGTACGCATTCCGCAGGGCCGTCCGGTCTAGCCGAGCTACTGCGACCTGCCTTTCCGGCGCTGGCCGCGGGTCACGCTGCGCTTTTGCGCCAGCTGCGGATCCGCTGGCCGGGGCGCTGCTGCTCGCCTTGCTGGGCGCCGAGGACCACCAGGGTGCCGGTGAGGACCGGGGTGATCCACTGCAGGATGCGGAGCTGCTGCTGGGTCCGGGCGACGTCATCGGGCGTGCTCTCGGCCGGGACAGTGCCGCCGTCGGTCTTGACGTCGGCGTGGGCGAGCCGGGCGCCGAGCAGCCCGCTGTAAGCGGTGGTGCCCACCGCGGCGAGGGTGAGCGCGGCCTTGACCGCCGTGTTCGCGCCGACGCCGGGCTGGCGGCGGACCCGGTCGCGGTGGGCGAGCAGCAGCCCGGCGCCGCCGAGCAGGTGCGCGCCGATCGCGACGGCGGAGACCGGGGCCCAGCGGGCCCAGCCGGACGCGGCGATCTGCGATCGCTCGGCCGGGTCGCTGATGTCCCGGGACGCGCCGTTGAGGGCGACGGCGCCCATCAGCGACCCGCCGAACCATCCGGCAGCGCCCACGTCGTGCAGGGAACGGACAACAGTGTTACGGCTGTTCACAATGACTCCTCATGCTCAGATGGCGTTCGTTTGGGGGTGCCCGCTTGGCCCGGTCAGAGCATCTTGCCGAGGCCGCCGAGATTGTCGCCGATGCTGCTGGGATCGATGCCGTACTTCGAGAGCATCCCGGCGTGCTGAGCGTTATCGGTGTCGATCTTGTCGGGCAGCTCGCTGCTGGCCTGGCCAGCCTGGTCGTCTTTGCCCTGGCTGCGCAGCAGCTGCAGGATCTGGTCCTTGTCGATAGTCATCTGATGTCTCCTGGATATCTATCCGAAGTGGTCGGCGGCCGCGCTGGCGCCGTGAAGTCTCGCCAGGAAGTGGTGCCCGGCGTGCGCGGGTTAGCGGGTGGTGCCGTCGGTCTCGACGTCGAGGTCGTCGATCTGCTCCTTGCGGACGGTCTCGCTGACCTCGTGGTCCTCGGTGACGGTCTCGGTGCCGAGCCGGACGCGCTCTACCGGAACGGTCTCCTTCTCCACGACGGGCCGCTCGGCGCGCAGCGTGACCTCGTGCTCCTCTTCGCTGATGTCGCTGCCCGACATGGCGGCGTCGCGATTGGCGTCGGTGACCGGCTCGCGCTCGAGGCGTACTTCCTCGTGGCTGACCGGGACGGTCTGGGTGACGTTCTCGGTGACGACGTACTTGCGCAGCCGGGCCCGGCCGGCCTGCACCTGCTCGGTACCGACGTGCAACTGCTCCTCGGACCGGGTCATGGCTTCGTCGGTGGTCGGCCCGGAGGTGTCGCGACCCTGGACGCTGTCCCGGCCGGCCATGTCTTCGCGGGTTTCTTGCGCGTACCCCTGGTCCTGGTAGGAGGTGTCCTGGGCGGTGCCGCCGAGGTACTCGTGGTAGTAGGTGTACAGGGCCTCGTTCTCGGAGTCCTCGATGTGGCCGTCTGCCTCGATGCCGGGGGCGTCGGTGACCATGTCCTTGGTCACGGCGAGCTGCAGGTCATCGCCACTGGGCCGGGAGCCGTGCAGTGGGGCGAAGCTCTGCTTGGTGCCGAACATGCCCGTGGTGATGGTGACCCACAGCGGCTGGCTGGTCTGGTCATCGACGTAGATCTGCCCGATCTTGCCGAGCTTTTTGCCGTTCACGTCGACGGCCGTCTGGCCTTCCATGTTCTGCAGTTCCTGGGTGGTAGTCATGCCTGTGCTCCTTCAGATGGGGTGATGCAGGCTGGTTGCCGGCCAGGTGGTGCCGGGGGCGGGATGAAGGCTGCTCCCTCCCGCCCCCGGAGCCGGAGGCCGGCGGCCAGAGGGCTTACAGGCGGGTGGCGCCATAACGCTCGCCGGATCCGTCCGGGGACTGGGGGCTGTTGCCGTCCTGGCTGCTGACGGCGTCCTTGGCCTGACGGGCCTGGTCTTTGATTCCAGGGGCGTTGCGGGCCGACTCGGCGATCTTCGGCTTCTCCTCGTCGTACCTGTCGGCGACTGCTTCCCAGCGCCGGGACATGGTGCGGATGCCGCCGCCGCCGACCGCGACCACGACCACGCCCACCAGGGCAGCCAGGGCGGCGTACAGGACGGCGTTGACCACGTTCGAGGCCACGTGCAGCTGGTCCAGTGCGGCGATGATGCCGAAGGCCAGGATCAGCCCGGAAGCGACGTTGCCCAGGACCTTGGCGTAGGACATCCCGGACAGGCTGTTCTCGATCAGGGCCTTGGCCGCGGCGGCGAGCGCCGAGGCGATGATGACGATGACGATGGCGACGAACACCAGCGGCAGGTACGCAATGACGGCGTGCAGGTATGTGCTGACCGGGTTGTTCCCGAACACCCCGAACGCGGTCGACAGCACGAACAGCATCAGCGCGTAGTAGACGATCTTGGCCAAGATGTCGGAGGCATCGTATTTACTGCTCGCCAGCGCTTTCTTGATCCCGCCGCGCTCAACGGCCTTGTCGAACCCGACCCGGGTAAGCACCGCCGAGATCGCCTTCGTGAGGATCTTCGCGATCAGCCACCCGACGATCAGGATAATAAGAAATACCACGAATTTCGGGACGAACGTCGCTACGTTCGACCAGGCACTGGAAACGCCGTTGCCGTAATTTATTGCTACGGGCATGGGCCGGACTCCGATTCTGGGCATAAAAATGCCCGGGAGCCGGGCATCCTCGGTGCGATGGACGACGGCCGGGCTTCTTCAGCGCATCGCGTATCACAGTTCCAGTCCAGACACCCAGACAGTGTCAGCCGGGACCGGCAACCTTCAATATGTCCGCTGAGCTCCTCGCTAATTTCGGCATTTTCAGCGGTCTCTACTCAGTTAGACACAGGATCCCGTAAAACGTCGCAGGTAATTTCCGGATTTTTATTATCGCCGATGGCGACCATACCGAGCCGAGGTCGTGTCCGGAGGTCGGGCGCACGTCAGAGCCGAGGGTGGCGGCCAGCCGCCGGAGCAGGGAGCATGCCGGCCAGGCCAGTACGCACTCAGCGCCTGAGCCCCGCTTGAGAGCCGTTCCCGTCACAGTCCTGGCTCGTGCCGGTGCCGGCGAGGTTCTGCCTCACCCAGGCTGCGATCTGCTCGGCTGTCTCGGCAGGGCTGAGCACGCTGGTGTCGTAGCAGGGCTGGACGTGGGTTCGCAGCCAGGCGGCGAAGCGCTGGTGCTCGCTGACTACCGTCTCTTTGGAGGCGCCGCGCCAGGAGGGCCGGCCGTGGAGCCTTTCGGCTATGACGGCACCGGGGCAGTCCAGGGTGCAGAAGCGGATCGGGCCGATGAGCTGCGGCCGGGCAGGGTCTCCAGCTGGCTGGGCAGCAGCGATCCGATCAGGACGGTCACGCGGCCGTTGAGCGCGATGTCGTGGGCGAGGCGGAGCCATGTGCTGCGGTAGGCGTCCAGGCCGAGCGCGGCGACGTGCAAGAGAGCGTCGGTCTCGAAGACCTCGCAGTCCGGGAGCTGGCGGCGCAGCGGCCCTGTCACCGTGGACTTGCCGGTTCCGCTGGCCCCGGTGACCACGAACAGCGGGAGGTCGGGCACTTGCTCCTCGTCGCCGCACCGGGGGCAGCGCAGCACCCTGTCGCGGCGTTCGACCGCGACACTAGGGCCGCAGTTCATGCAGAACAGCTCCTGGGGCGGCTGAGTGGTCATGGAGTATCAGGCAGGCCCGAGGGCCCGGAACAGGTGGACCGGGGACCAGGGTCAGCTATGGCAGCCATGCTGGCCATCCTGCCCGTTCAGGGCTTGCCTGTCGCCCGGTTTCCCGGCTGTGCACGAGCCCGCCGTGCGCGGGCGCCGGTGCCCGGCCGTCGAGCCCTGGGGTGGCTGAACGTGCTGGTGTACTGCCGTGCGGTCCTCACTCGAAACGAGCCGCACCCAATGGCGATGCGTTCAGGATCGTCGGACTTCACCGGGTGGCGAGCGGGTCAGCAGAACTTGCTGGCCGGGATGGCTGCCTGCAGACTGGCGGGGTGGAACCTGATCAGGGGAGGCCGGCAGGCCGGGGGCCGCGGGACGAGGCGGTCATCCGGACACCGGACCGGCGTCTGCGGGTGTTCGTGAGTTCCACGCTGGGGGAGCTGGCCGAGGAGCGGCGGGCGGTTTCGCGTGCTATCTCGGCGCTGCGGCTGACGCCGGTGATGTTCGAAACCGGGGCCCGGCCGTATCCGCCGGCTGAGGTGTACCAGGCGTACCTGGCGCAAGCCGATGTGTTCATCGGCTTGTACTGGCAGCGGTACGGGCAGCTCGTCCCCGGTGGGCAGATCTCGGGCCTGGAGGAAGAGTTCGACCTGTCGGGCGGGATGCCGCGGCTGCTGTATGTCAAGGCGCCGGCGCCCGATCGCGAGCCCAGGCTGGCTGATCTGCTGGCCCGGATCAAGGAGGAGTCCTCGGCCTCGTACCGCTATTTCCGCACGGCGGCTGAGCTGGGCCGGCTGGTGCGTGACGATCTGGCAGTGCTGCTGAGCGAGCGGTTCGCCGCCACCGCCGACCAGGCCACCGCAGGCCAGGACACCGCCGCAGCGCCCGCCCCGGCGGGCGCCCGCAGCGTTCGCCCGCTGCCGGTGACCACGACGTCGTTGCTCGGGCGGGAACAGGCCATTGATGAGGTGGCCGGGCTGATCGAGCGTCCTGAGGTGCGGCTGGTGACGCTGACCGGGCCGGGCGGGGTCGGCAAGACCCGGCTGGCGGTCGCGGTGGGCGAGCGGCTGCGTGACCGGTTCGGCGCGGGCACCGTATTCGTCCCGCTGGACACTGTCACCGACCCCGGGCTGGTGCTGGCCGCCATCGGCCGGGCCGGGGGCGCCGACCTGACGGGGACGCACTCGCCGCTGGAGGCGCTGGCCGAGGCGTTCGGTGGCGGCGCTTGCCTGCTGATCCTGGACAACCTGGAGCAGGTGGTCCAGGTCGCTCGCGACCTGGGGGAACTGCTGGCCCGCTGCCCGCCGCTGGCGATCGTGGCTACTAGCCGCACGGTGCTGAGGCTGCGCGCCGAGCGGGAATACCCGGTGCCGCCGCTGTCGCTGCCGGCTGACCCCTCCACCGTGCCGCTGAAGGAATTGCAGTCCTGGCCGGCGGTGGCGCTGTTCGCGGACCGAGCCCGCGCGGTGCGCCCCGGCTTCGCCGTCACCGAACACAACGCGCAGGCGGTGGCGGAGATCTGCCGGCGGCTGGAGGGCCTGCCGCTGGCCATCGAGCTGGCCGCAGCCCGCACCCGGCTGCTGGAGCCGGCGGCGCTGCTGGACCGGCTGGCCAAGACGCTGGATGCGCTCGGGACCGGTGCGGTGGACCTGCCCGAGCGGCAGCGCACCCTGCGCGCCACAGTGGAATGGAGCATAGGCCTGCTGACCGACGACGAGCGGTCGCTGCTGGAGGTCACAGCGGTGTTCGTGGATGGCTGGACCATCCAGGCCGCGGCCCAGGTCGCAGGCGTGGATGAGGATCGGGCGCTGGATTTGTCCGAGGAGCTGGCCCGCCACAGCCTGATCTATATCGACACCATGCAGCCCGGGTCCCGGACCCGGATGCTGGAGACCGTCCGCGAGTTTGTGGCCGAGCGGCTGGCGGCCCGGCCCGACGCCGATCAGGTCGGGCGGCGGCACGCCGGCTACTACCGGGCGCTGGCCGAGCAGGCGGACCGGCCGTTGCGGGGCACTGGCCGGGGTGAGTGGCTGGAGCGGCTGGACCCCGAGGTGGGGAACTTGGCCGGCGCGGTGCGCTGGTTCCTGGCCCACGACCCAGGGCCGCTGCCGCACCTGTTCCGGGTCCTGTGGTTGTTCTGGTCGCAGCGAGACCTCGAACGCGAGGCCCGGTCCTGGGTGGAGCAGCTGCTGCCTGCCGCCGGCACGCTGGACCCGCAGCCCCGGGCCGAGCTGGCGTGGGTGGCGGCGGTGACCGCGGTTGACACCGGGGACGATGCGGCGGCGCTGGCGGCCCGCCAGCGCCTAGCGCCGCTGCTGGCCGGGATCGGTGACCGCTTCCTGCACGCGGCATCCCAGCTGGCCATGTCGTGGACCCTGCCAATCGCCGGTGACTTCGACGGGGCTCTGCGGGAGGCGGCGGTCTCGCTGGAGGAGTTCCTCGGCCAGGATGAGCCCGTCTTCACGGCCATGGCCGCGTTCACGGTTGGCTCCGTAGAGACGGCACTGGGCCGCTACGACGATGCCGTGCGTCACCTGCGCGAGGCGCGCGTGGTGGCCGACAGGGCCAGCGGTGACTGGCTCGCCGCCGGCCGCCAGGTACAGCTGGGCATCCTGGCTGTGCTGCAGGGCAGGTTCGACGAGGCCCGGACGCTGCTGGAAGAGGCGCTGGACCTGAGCCTGTTGGCCCGCATCACCCAGTTCGTGGCCCTGTGCCTGACCGGGTATGCCTGGCTAGCGTTGGCAGACGGCGACCTGGACCAAGCCGCCCGGCTGGAAGGGGCAGCCGAGGGCCTGCGCCGCCGGGTCGGCCTGCCGGCCTGGCCGCACCTGCGGAAGGTGGAGGCCGAGCTGGTGGCCCAGGTCCGCCAGCGGCTGGGCGCGGACCAGTTCGATCAGGCGTTCTCCGCCGGATCCCGGCTCACTCAGCGGCAGGCGGTAGCCATCGTCCAAACCCAGCACCGGCACCCAGACGCCGTGAGCCGCTCCGCGCAATAGCGCGTGAACCCGCGGCCTGAGGGAAGGCCCGCTCTCCCCGCTAGGCAGTCAGGGCCCCGGCCGTGCCGAGGCGCTTGCCAGCCTCGCGTGCCATCTCGTCCATCGACTCGTCGGCGCGCTTGGTCAGCCGGGAGTACATCAGGAAGCCGTGTGGCATGTCGTCATAGTGGGTGTGCAGTGTCTCGACGCCAGCGGCGCGCAGTGCCTCGACCAGCCGCACCCCGTCGGTGTGCAAGACATCATGGCCACAGGTAATAACGGTGGCCGGCGGCAGCCCGTGCAGGTCGGCGCCGAGAACGTTCACCAGCGGGTTGTCCGGATCGTCGCCGCCATAGAGCCGCACCATCAGCTCGCCGGCCTCGCGGTTCACTCCGGGCATGAGGTCGCTGTCCCAGCCGGCGGAGGTGAGCGAGGTGTCGGTGAAGGGGTAGTAGACCGACTGGTGGGCGATCGCCGGGCCCTTGTTGTCTCGCGCGTACAGACAGAGCGCCACGGTCAGATTGCCCCCGGCGCTCTCGCCGCCGACCGCGATGCGCTGTGGGTCCAGGCCGCCCGGGCGGGTGTCGTGCATCCACTGCAGCACGTCCGCGCAGTCGTGCAGGCCGGCCGGGAAGGGGTGCTCTGGAGCGAGCCGGTAGGACAGCCCGACCACCACGTAGCCGGTACGGTAAGCCAGGCCGCGCTGAACGTTGTCGCAGAAGTCCACGCCGCAATCGATGAAGGCGCCGCCGTGGATGAACAGGATCGCTGGAGCGCCGGGCTTTACGCCGGGACGGGTATAGACGCGCGCCGGAATCGGGCCGTTGCGGCCCTCGACAACGACGTCCTGGGTGTCGACCGCGGGTCCTGGCTTGACCATGAAGGCCGGGGTCACGCGCTTCAGCCGCTCGTCGTGCGGCTTCTTGAGCGCCTTGTCCGGGGCAGGCATCAGCCCGCGTTTCACCGCGAACTTCACGACCGAGAAGACCCCGCCAAGCGGCTGGGGCATTTTGGCCGGCACCGCACCCTCCCGCGACTGACGTCGTCATACACGCTCCCTTCGACCGTAGTTACCGTGGGGGATGCGCACAATGGCCGGCTTCGATTGCACGGTGCTGGCCTACCGGGAGTGGCTCACAGCCGAGCTGGAAGCACTCGGCGAGCCGGTCGACCTGGTCGGCCACGACGTGGGCGCCAGCACAGTCGTCTCCGTCGCCATGGCAAGGCCCAGACTGCTTCGGACCTGGGCCAGCGATTCCCTGGGGGTGTTCGACCCGGGCTATGCCTGGCATGACCTCGCCCGGACATGGCAGACGCCTGGGGCCGGCGAGAAGTCGGTTGCGGACCTGATGGGAGGAAGCCTCAATGAGCGCATCGACCGCATGGCCGCCACAGGTACCGGCAGGCCGGTCGCTGCGGAACTGGCCGCCGCTCAGGGCCAGACATGGGCCGGGCCATCCTCGCCTTCTACCGCTCTGCCGCCCAGCCGGCCATGGCTGAACTGGGCCGGAACCTTCCCGCGGCATAGCGCCCCGGCCTCGCTCTCATCGGGACCAAGGAGCACTTTGTGGGCTCGCAGGAGATGCCGGCAACGGGACCGCGTAGGGGCACCCCAGGCGCCACCGGAAATCTGGTGAGACCAAAGACGCAGAGGCATACCGTGGGTTCATGTTCTTTGACCCTGCTCCTGCGCAGGAAGAAACGGTTGCGAGGCGATTCCCCGAATTCCCGCCATGGTTGGCCCGGGCGCCGGGGAAGCAGGCGTCACGCTCGCGGTTAACCAGACGGTAGCGGCAGCGCGAACGTGGCGGTGTTCTTGCCGGCCATCCGGGCCTTCAGTTCTGGCTGCATGCTCGAAGCAGAAGTTGTCACCAGGCAAGCGGCGATGCCTGACGATGACTTTTGGGAGCTGCACCTGGAAGTGGATAACGTCTACCGCGGTTTCCGGGGCCCCGGGCTTCCTGACAGGCTGCTGCGCCTGGGCGTGCGCTATCCCGACGGCAGGAAAGCCACCACACTGGACCGTCACCGACGGGAGCGCCACGACAGCCCGCCGGATGGGCCGCTGCTGTCGTGGTGGCCTGGCGGCGGCGGTGTGCGACGCGGCGCGCAGGACAGCGCGGAAATCGGCCTCAGCCATTTCGGCATGTGGTTGTGGCCACTCCCGCCGTCCGTGAACTTCGAGTTCGCCGTGGAATGGCCGCTGGGAGGGATCGACCTGACCATCTGCGAGCTAGACGGCGCCGCCGTCACCGATGCAGCGCGCCGGCCGGTCTCGTAC
>JBAPYC010000993.1:0-13625 GCA_049284535.1 Streptosporangiaceae bacterium | reverse complement strand
GCTCGGCGGTCATCGCCGCCCGGGCCCGGCCCTTGACGCCCGTCGCGGCGAGCGGAAGGTCCTCGGTTATGGGGCTGCCGCCGGTCGGGCCGTAGCCGTACAGGTTCTCCAGGCTCACCAGCAGCGCGCCGGTGCGTTCGGCGGCGGCCAGCACCCCCCGCTGCAGCGGCGGGAACCGCTCCGGCCACTGGGTGTACGGGGCGTTCAGGCACTGGTAGATGACCGCCGCACCTTTGGCGGCGTCGGCGGCGGCTTCGGGGTCGGCGGCATCGGCGGCCCGCCAGTCCACCCCGGCCAGCGGGGGCGGCTGGTGCCTGGACACCGCCCGGACGGCGATACCCTGCCCGGCCAGGTGCGCGGCCAGAGCGTTGCCGACCTGGCCGGTGCCGAACACGACGTGGAGTCGGTCTTCGCTCATGACCGGTCCTCACTGACGCCGAGCAGCCAGGCCGTCGGCGACAGCGTGACCTCGATGCCTGCGGCCCACGCTACGCCGGTACCAGAAAACTAGCAATAAATTTCTTGAAATATCGGTCATCAGTTGGCCCACCCTGAGCAGTCGGCTATCTGAGAGATCCTGTATGCTGCCGGATGCGTTCTGGTGTTAACGTTCAGCTGTGCTTATTGTCACGGGCAAGTGTTCAGGCTCGGCCGGACAGCATTTACCACGTCCTTGCGCTCAGCATTGCCCACGTGCGCCGCTCCCGGCAGGAACCGGGGTGCGTGGCACACGCCGTTCACCGCGATTGTGAAGATGCGCTGCGGCTGGTGTTTTTCGAGCACTGGGCCGACGCTGACGCGCTGCGGGCACATTTCCGGATGCCTGCATCTGGCGCGTTCGTGCAGGAGGTCTCGGTCCTCGCCGCTAGCCCACCCGAGATTTCGATCTACGAGGCGCGCGCCTGGTCCTTGTAAGGGCGGACGGCCCACATTGCGTCACTGCACCGCTGGCAGGGCCGGTCCGGCTCACGCACCTGTGCGTTTCGGAAAGGGCCCACGGCCAGGGCATCGCGAGGCACTTAGAGGCTTATGCGAAACTCTCCTTGAAGAAGTACAAGCCAATGGCAGCCCGGAATGAGGACAGGAATGTCTCAAGCGGCCTTCTGTAGTCGGTGAAGAGAATCCGCCAGGTTTTAAGGGTGGCGACGGCCCGCTCGACGGGTGCGCGGAAAGAGCTGATCTGGTTATTGTAATCATGCTCGCGCATGTAGAGCTCGCGGCCTTCCGGCTTCCGGACAGGGGTGGTGATGTAATCAGTCCCGATGAATTCCTTGTCTCCGAAGACACCGCCAGCCGCTTTGAGGATGGTCTCGCATTCTGCTCCTTTCAGCTTGGCCATGTCGTGCCGGTTTCCCGTGACCGGCTCGGACACGAAGGTGATCCGGCCAGCCAGGTTCGTGATGATCAGTGATCCATGACCCGTCGTCTTGTATTTTCCCGACCACAGCTCGCGCTTGGCCGCCCAGGACCAGCATGGCCACAAGGTGCCGTCTACCAGGGTGATTGCTCCCCGGGTGGCCTCGGCCGCCTCTTCCGCGGATGGCCGGAATCCCGCGGTCGCCTGATCGATCAGCGGCGTCAGGAAAGTGATGTATCGCGAGATCGTGGACTGGCCGACATCGAAGATCTCTGCCCAGATTTCCTCGGTGATGTTATTGCGGGCGTATCCGCAAGCCACGATCAGTGCCTCGCGGAAGGTGAGTTCCCGCGGGCGGCCTTTTCCCTTGTCCCATGGTTCTTCGAGCAGTTCGTCTATGCATTCCTCTAGCTCGTCAAGTTGCTCGGCATTCAATCCTGACATACGATCGAACCGCAACGGCTTCTCCGTCGTGAAGGTTTTGGTGTGGTAACCTCCCTTCTATCGGCTGGAGAAGCCGTTGCCTATTACCTGCTGCGGTATGTCGCCAGCTTTCTGAACATCCCAGGTAATGGTACTCATACTAGTTATTACAAGGGTTTTGGATAAGCCTCTTAGTCGATGCCATCAGCGAGGAACACGCGGATCGTTCGGGCGCGATGATGGCAGCCAGGCCGGGGACTAGATCCTCGTCCATATCAATTAGTAAGAGAACGTGTCCACCACGAGGCCAAAACCCACTGCCCTTTACTTCTAGGACTTCTGTACCCGAGTGCCCGGTTTTTGGCGTTCCGTTGCGGGTGGGTCACGATTGAGGCCGACGTTCCGTTGCGGCCGTGAACGCAACGAGGCTCCTGCTATGACGTTGGGTGTCGAATCCATAGCCGTCAGGAGCAACAGGAGCCTCGTTGCCTGCGAATTTTGCCATGCTCGTTGCCGTCCCGTCCACTCCCGGCGACGGTGCGGGCGGCCCGCCGGAGGCGGCCCTGGCCGTCGCTGCTGGCAGCGGGGACGATCGCCGCCGGGGCCGCCGCGGAGCATGCGCACAGGCAGGAGCGGGCGCTGAATGCCGAGGTCACGGCCCTGTGCCTGGTCACCGGGGCGCTGTTCCCGCTCCTGGGTTACGACGCGGTCCTCGCCTTGGTCTTCGGTATGCCCGGCCTGCCGGCCAGGCCCGGCACCCCCGTGCCGTCCGGCCCTGCCTACTCCAAGGCCCGGGCCCGGTCCGGGGAGGCCCCGGCCCGGGCCATGTTCGGGGCCGACCCGGCCCGCGGCGACATTCCCGCAGGCCAGGACGGGACCACATTCGGGCTGGAGATCACCCAGATCGACGGCACCACCCTGGAACTGTTCAATGACCCGCTGCTCGCGGAGGAGTTCGGGGTCCCCTGTCCCGGCGCGAAACCGCTGCTGCGCCTCGTCGGGCTGCTGCACTCCGGCACCCGCCGGTGGAAGGCCGCCGTCATCGGCCGCTATCTCGACGGGGAGAACGCCCTGGCAGACGAGCTGGAATCCTGTTTCGGCCCGGGGCAGCTGAATCTCGCCGACCGCGGATTCTTCTCCATGAACCGCTTCATCCGGTTCTCCGGCGCCGGCGCGCATCTACTGTGGCGTGTCAAGAACGGCGCGAGGTCCGTCCCTTTCAGGACCCTTGACGTGCTGAAAGACGGATCGGAACTGGTCCTGCTAGGCGAGAGCGCCAGCATACGCGGCCGCCGCCGCAAGGCCGCCGGCGACCCGGCCCTGCCGTCCTTGCCCGACACCGTCGCCCGGCTGGTCTGCTTCACCGTGCTGACCCGCGCCCGCGGCGGCCGCGTGAAAAGCACCCAGATCCGGCTGCTCACCACCCTGCTGGACCCGGGTCTTTGCCCCGCCGGGGAACTCGCAGTGCTGTACCAGAGAAGATGGCTGGCGGAAATCGCGTTCTTGCACCTCAAGCGGACCGTCCGCGGTGCCGGCCGTACCCTGCGCGGGCGCTCCGCCGTCCTCGTCCGCCAAGAAGCCTGGGTGCTGCTCCTCGCCCACAACATGATCGCCGGGCTGGCCGCACGCGCCGCCGCCACCGCCGGCCTCGCGCCCGGTCAGATCTGCTTCACCGCCGTGCTGTCCCTCGCCCGCGCCGCTGCTACCGCCGACACCTGCTGCCCACACTGCGGCAAGCGCCCAGCCAGCGGAAACTCACCGCTCGCCGGGCTGGACACCGCTATCCTCGCCCTCCCGCCCGGCCGCGCAGACCGCCAGCGGACCTCCGGCCGCACCGCCGCCGAACGACGGAAACAGACCTGCGAACCAGTCGAGTACACCCTCGCCATCGTCTCGTCAAATCTCCCGAAAGCAGACGTAAGTCCCGGAAGTTAAGGGCAGTGGGCCAAAACCCCTTCGTCAGCTACGTCGGAGACACCCCAAAGAGGACTTGAGATTAGGCGGGTCGGTGCGCGATTATCAAGAGCTCTTCGCGTCGTTGACTGCATAGCAGCTCCCGGTTAGGGCCCAGCGGACAGTCGTACGGGCCGTACGTTTTATGCATCGCCGCGAGCGGGGTGAACGTCCGGTTCTGCCGCGAGGTGTTATTCGAGATCGACGGCGGACTTCATACCTGCGGCGGTAGCTGGAAGCTACGGCGATGTCAGTTCTTAGAACTGTCGCGCTAGTCCGGTCGTGCGCTGGGCGATGAACACGAACTCGCGACCTGGGCGGTCAGGGGCTTCTCGCACGTCTAGCACGCGATAGCCCTGGGTGACCAGGCTTGTTTCCAGTTCGTCGCGGCTGCGGAACCGGAGGGTCGAGTCCGAGGTAACCACCGTGCCGTCCACCCGGAACCTGTAGGTGTCGCGGAACGAGACGAACGGAATGCTCACGTCGGTGACCTCGCTACGCCGCTCTACTGATCCAGTTCCCGGGATATCGAGGCTGACCGGACCAGTGCCAGCAGCCCATTCCTCCCAGGCCCGGCGATCGGGACGCCTGGTCTCGAACACGAGGTAGCCGCCCGGGCGAAGTGCAGCGGCTATGCCCTGGAGAGTCTGTACCCAGTCCTCATCGGTGAGAAAGACCTGCGCCACGTTCCCTGTCATCACCGCAAGATCAGCACCGAACGCCGGTACTGCCGTGGCATCGCCC
Source organism: Streptosporangiaceae bacterium (assembly GCA_049284535.1). Classification (GTDB taxonomy): domain Bacteria; phylum Actinomycetota; class Actinomycetes; order Streptosporangiales; family Streptosporangiaceae; genus Palsa-504. The sequence continues at coordinate 9,148 of JBAPYC010000993.1, read as the reverse complement.
TGGACCCAGGTGATCTGTCCGGTTGCATCCTTGGATTTCGCGACTTCAAGCGATGCCCCGGCCGGGTCGGCCCCCACGACCGTGCGGCCGCTGGCAGCGAGCAGGACGGCCAGGCATCCCGTCCCGCAACCGACATCGAGGACACGGTCCGCGCCCAGCTCATCGGCGATGCTGAGATAGGCAGTCAGATCATCGCGGTCTCCGTCAAATGCGTCATAGATGGGCGCGAGCCGAGGATGAGCAAAGATCGCATCTGGCACCCGGCGACAATATCCACCTTCAAACGCCTTCGGCGACAGGATTTCGGCCGCCACAGTCGCACTCTCATGCCGCCGACAGGGTCGAGCGCGGGCACGGCAAAGCCTCGGCGGTGCCCGTAGTTGGTCGGCATTCGTCTACTTGGGAGCCCGGGGCGGCTGGCATTGCGCGCCTGGGGTCGGGCCGCTGCGGATGGCGGTTTCAGGTCGGCCCTAGGACGTGTGTGATCAGCGCATGGATTCGCGTGAGGCGGGCATCGGTGGCTTTGGCTGAGAGGCGTTGCCCGGCGGCGAGCGCGGCGACCGGCGCGCCCCGGCGGCTGCTGAACAGAGACCGGATCACTTCGGTGCTCTGTGCGTGAACACCGCGGGTGAAGTCTGCGGGTCCAAGTCCCGCGGCGAAGGCTATCTCGAGGCATCGCCATATGTCCGCTATGTCTGTGTCCTTGGATCGGACTGTGGTTGCGAGGCTCTTCAGCACCAGAGCGCTTACCTCGTCGGGGAACGGCAGCTCGCACTGCAGGATCGTGGCGTTGAGGCGGTGCAGTTCCAGCGCGATGGTGACCGGCGGGCGGGCTAGCGCCAACTGCAATCCCGGGACCTCCGTGGTGAACAGATCCTCTGCGACCTGGACGTTCTCACGCGCCCGGCTTGTGTACGCCGGGACGAGGACATCGATGAAGGCCTCGGGACGCGGCGAGTCCTCCCTGTCTTTGATCTTGACCGGGATATCGGATAGTCCTCGCGCGAAGCGGTTGCCTGCCACCTGTGTATAGTCGAGATCTTTCAGACGGCCTACGACATGATGATCTCGGACGACGATCGGCGTAATGCCGAGGTCTACGTCACCCGTCTCCCGGTAGAGCTCGTGACCCAGCCGCCACCTTGCCGCCAGCACCGTGACCATGTGGCCGCCGATGACCCGGAAATCTGCGGCGATGTCTCCGAGTGCCCGGGCCAGGTCGCTGAGCGCGACATAGCCGAGATCATCGGCAACCGAAGCGGCACCGAACGTGAGCCTGGTCAGGGGCGTTCCAGCAGCCATTGCCGTAGCCTCCCAGCAGCTTCGATCCGGTCCGCGCCGCCTAGGTCCTGAAGATCCCAGATCTGCTGGAGCGGGTCAGCCAGCGGTACATCGCTTCCTTGTACCTGAGCCACCAGAGCGGGCGCAGGGAAGACGGACCGGTCCTGGGGAGTGCGCATGATCACGTTGGCGTCGTGGCTTCCCTGCGCCTGAGTCAGGCCGAGGCCGGAGGCGTCGATTGCGCGCCTCGCATACAAGATCACTACGCTAGGTCTGCGCCACGGCAGGATGAGATCCGGCCCGACGTCGGCAGACGCCACTATCGGGCGGCCCGGGGTACTCACCCGGCCCGCGCGGACTGCTACATCAACAGCGGAGTCGAGGCTGTAGTGGTACTGCTCTGAGCCGCCTGGGCCGGGGTATTCGGCCAGGAAGCGATCAAGCAGGGCCTCGCGGCGGGGCTCCCAGCGGCCATGCCCAGATCTGTCGACAAGCTCCAGCTCGCGCAGGTGATGGAGTATTTGTGAGGCTCGCGGTTGCGAAACACCGGCCTGGGCCGCCAGTGCACTCGCCCCGGGCTGGTCATCCCCGCCGCCGCTAAAGCCTACGAGCGCGCGGATGACAGCGAAGCTGCCAGAACCGCGCGGCAGAGTCTTCCGCTTGGGCGCTGGAGGAGTAGAGGTGCGCCGCTGACGAAGCAGCAGCCCCGGCGCACGCAGGTCGAAGTTTCCCTGTGTATCCGCCCACGACCAGCCGTCTCGGGTAAGGATCGGCCCGAGGGGTTCAGAGATGAACGGAGCTACTATCAGCGGATGCCCGCGCGCGGCCAGTTTCTGCCGCGACTGCTGGAGCCGCTCCAGTTCGTTGGGGTAAGGCGCGCGAGACCTGGCCTGCGCGGCAAAGCGCGCGCTGCGGTCGTCGGCCTCCACCTCAAGGATGGCATCGATACCTTCACCCGTCCCCTGAGCCTGGGTGAGATCTTCCACCGTCAGGCCGGACTCCCGCAGCCACCGGGCAGCATCCATAAGCATAAAATCGATTATAAGCACTGTGGTAATAAACTCAAAATACTTATGCGTGCCGCCCTCGGCCTACCTGACACAACCAGCGCGTAACTCGGAGAGCAGCCTCGGAGGCCAGCGCTAGCTGCAGGCGGGAGGCGAGAAACGGCCGATCCAAGCTCGAGACGGGCAAGCGACAGTCAGCGACGCTTACCAGCTTGCAGTCACTCTTCATGATGGTCGCGCACTCTTAGTAACAACAGCGCACCTCTACCCGCCGACGTGACGAGCCACGTGGTGTCCGGCATCAAGGGTGCACGGAACGACATTGCGCTGCACCAGATCCCACAGATTCCAGGCAGCGGCGTTTTTCTACCCAAATTTCTACCCTAACAGGCGCCACCGCTGAGTTGAGATCCCATACCGCCTGGCCAGAGTCACCAACTGGAGCGGTCAGTAAGGGCGCGCTACTAGCCTTCCAAGCTGGTCATGCGGGTTCGATTCCCGTCGCCCGCTCGAGCTAATTAAGTATTTTCGAGTAAATGTTTGACTGAGTGCCGTCGATTTCGGCCGCTGGCCGAGAGCGCCGTCTGTTCCAGGGGTTTTTCCTGTCAGAATAACATCTTCGAATTGATTTACGCTGGCGCGCGAAGCGGCAAGGTCGGATGCTGTCGTTCTACCCAATGTGCCAGTAGCTCCAGCGCTAGTCATACGAGTTCGATTCCGCAGCCCTGGCTCGTCGGCTCTAAAGCTCTCACTCTTCTGCCGCGGACAGGGTCTGTCTGCGGCCCCTTCCCGGCCCCTTCCCGCCCCAGGCGGACCACGGGCCGTCGATGGGCATGGCGAGGACGGTGGAGTCGACCGAAGGGCTCTGCCCGGCAGCCCGGGCGGGGTGTCGACGCCACCCAAACATTGATACTCCGATAAGGTATAGTTATTATACTGGAGAGGAGCCGGATAGGGTGGAATTCGAGTTTGATCCGGCCAAGAGCGCTTCGAACCTGGAGAAGCACGGCATTGACTTCGGCGCAGTTCGGGCGATCTGGCAGGACGTTATGCGGGTAGACATCCCGGCCCGGACAACGGATGAGCCACGATGGCTGGTGATCGGCCAGATCGATGGTAAGCACCGGTCGGTAGTGGTGACCTACCGCGAGCAGCGGGTCAGGATCATCTCCGCGCGCCGGTCCCGGAAGGAGGAGGTGGCACTGTATGAGGGCTGAGGAGTTCGATCAGAAGTTTGATGACGGTGAAGATGTGACAGGCGATCTGGACCTCGCTGCGATCCGCCGTCCCGCATTGGAACAGCGCCGGGTCAACGTCGACTTCCCGTCATGGATGATCGAATCGCTGGACCGGGAAGCCCGCCGGCTGGGGGTCACCCGCCAGTCCATCATCAAGCTCTGGATCGCTGAGCGGCTTGAGAGCGGTCGCACCGCTGTCTGAGACGATCGGCGATCACGGCGCACCCGGGCCGAGTACGACGCGGTGGCGGACGCCGCCCCGATACCCGCCGTGCCTACAACGTCTACGACGGTCTCGACGCCATCGGCAGACCGACGCCTGTGACTGAACGTATGTCATGGCGAACCGGCGCGGTCAGCTGACGGTGCCGCATCACAGCAACCAGCCCGGTGAGAGTACCGCTCCGGGGGTCGGCCGGTGACGCGCTGAGCCAACCGGCGGGCGGCATCGGGGTGCACAGAACCGGATTACGCTGCACCAGCCTTCACACATTCCAGGCAGCGACGATTTCTGAAGTGGCAACCTGACCTGGGCACCAAGATCGCGCTGGTGCCGCGCTCCGGCACCGGCCCGGTCACGTTCGCCGAGCTCGAGCCATTCTGGGTCTGGCATTTCGCCAACGCCTATGAGGACGGCGACCGGGTGGTGGCCGACTTCCCGTCGTGGAGCGCGCTGTCGCTCGCGGCCGGAGACAGGCGAGCGGCCAGCGGCGAGCAGGCCCCAGTCCGCGGCCGGTTCTCCCGAGTCTCCATCGACCCGGCTCGCGGCGCCGCGACCATCACCCATATCGGCGACGGACCGAGCGAGTTCCCGCGCATCGACGACCGGCTGACGGGCCGACGTCACCGGTACCTGACCGTCGGTGTGGCCTCTGGCCACCACGACCTGGCCAGGGGCGAGCATGACCGCCTGCTCCGCTGGGACGTGTCCACCGGCCAGAGCACAGCGTGGGACACCGACGCATCGATCGGCGAGGTGGTCTTCGTACCCCGCGACGCTGCGACCGCAGAACTGGACGGCTACTACATGACCCTGGCCAGATCGGTACCTGACGACCGCTCGTGGCTGTACATCTGGGACGCTGCCGACTTCCCCAGCCCGCCCATGGCCAAGGTCGCGATCCCGGCCACGGTTCCCAACGGCTTGCACGCCAACTGGTTCTCCCGGCACCGGTAACCGGCCGTCAAGCGGTGTCAGGCCTGGATAAGCCGTTCGGCATGACTGACCTCGTCCGAGAGGACAAGGCCGGGTTGTGCGCTGCGAAGCTGCCAGCGTGTGGTGATGCCGTCCGGGCCCTTGAGGCTCCCCTGGGACAGGGCAGCCTCAATCCTGCTGCGGACTTCGGTCTCAGCGGCAGGTTCGGCGGCAAAAAGCACCCGCAGTCGCACCTGGTCGCCGGACCGCTGCGCGTCGGTGCTGTGCGGTGCAAGTGGGCAGGGCCGCTTGTGATCCCAGTGCCCGCACAGCGCGACCGTGATGGCTCCTCCCGGTGCCCGCACGTCGCTGCCGCTTTCATGGTCACGACCGCGTCGTGGGCAAACGCCTGGCGCATGGGGTCAGTATCCACCCTGGGTGAGGGGCGGGTCAGGGCCGACTTCTCCCTGACCGCCTGTGTCCCGTATCTGCTGGCGAGGTGCGGCGTCGAGGGCCACAAAACGGGGCTACGCCATACCAGCTTCACAGAGGCCGGGCAGCGGCGGTTTGCTTCAGGGCTGGCGCTGTCACCAGCGTGAACGCCCTTCAGGCTATAGTGAAGTGTAATTCGGTCAAGTATACTTCGACCATGCATGCTTCACCGATAGGGGCGCCTAAGCCTCCTCACCTGTTCGACCGGGACGCCGAGTGGACCGGGCTGGTTTCCTTCGCCGCCGATGCCCGGCCTGGCGCCACGCTGGGTGTGGTGAGCGGACGGCGCCGGCAGGGCAAGAGCTATCTCCTCCAGGGGCTGGCGACGGCCCTAGGCGGGATTTACTTCCCGGCCTTGGAGCTGACCGAGGCGGTCTGTTTGCGGTTGTTCTCTGACGAGCTGATCCGCTTCAGCGGGTCGCCGGTCCCGTCGTTCCGGGACTGGCTTGACGCCATTCCGTACCTGTTCCGGCTGGCCGGGGAGCGTGTCGTTCCAGTGGTCATTGATGAGTTCCCCTTCCTGGTCAAGGCGTCACCCGGCCTGCCGTCCATCATCCAGCGGGAGCTCGGCCCTGGGGGAAGCGGATCAATGAGCCGCACGCGGCTCCTCCTGTGCGGCTCAGCCATGTCAGTCATGGGCGGGCTGCTTTCCGGGTCGGCGCCGCTGCGGGGGCGGGCGGGCTTCGAGCTGATCGTCCATCCCTTTGGCTACCGAGACGCCGCACGGTTCTGGGACATCACCGACCCCAAGCTGGCCGTCCTCGTGCATTCGGTGGTCGGCGGAACTCCCGCTTACCGGCGGGAGCTCCTGCGTGAAGACACCCCCGCCGATCTCGCTGACTTTGACTCCTGGGTGATCCGGACTGTGCTGAATCCGCAGACCCCGCTCTTCCGGGAAGCCCGCTACCTGCTCGCCGAGGAAACCGAGATCCGCGACCCGTCGCTCTATCATTCTGTGCTCGCGGCTGTCGCCGAGGGAAATAACACCTCCGGCGGAATCGCCAGCTATATCGGCCGGAAGTCCAACGAGGTCGCGCATCCCCTCCGTGTGCTGGAGGATTCCCGGCTGCTGATCAAGGAGCCCGATCTGTTCAGATCGGGACGGGCGAGGTACCGCATCGCCGAGCCGCTCATCACCTTCTACCAGGCCATCATGAGCCGGGAATGGGCGCGTCTCGAACTCGGCGGTGGATCAGCCGTCTGGTCCGGAGCTCGCGTCCGCTTCCTGTCCCAGGTAACGAGACCGCATTTCGAAGCGATCTGCCGCGATTACGCGATCACGGCCGATCCCGCGGTGTTCGGCGGGGCGCCCGGGGAGGTAGGGTCCGGCGTGGTCTCGGACCCGGCCAACCGGACCCAGATCCAGATCGACGTGGTGGTGCTCGCGCCGGCGGAGCACGGCCGGCCGCGCAAGATTCTCTCCCTCGGCGAGGTGAAGTGGGACCGGGTTATGGACCTGCGCCACGTCGAGCGCCTGCGCCGAGCGCAGGATCTGCTCGCGGTCAAGGGATTCGATACCCGGGATACGCTACTGACCTGCTATTCCGGTGCGGGTTTCGACCGTGAACTGCAGGCCGCCCAACGCCCCGACATCCGTCTTGTCGGCCTGGATCAGCTCTACGCGTATTAGCGTCCTTCTGCTCAGTACTCGCCCAAGTAACTGCAGCGCGCCGTAAGCCCGACGCGGTGAGCCGTCGATCCGCGGTATCGCGATGCGCAGAACGGGATTGCGCTGCTCCCGTGGCTTGCCCAAGCGCTGCGGTCGAATCGGGCCGCGGCTGGTGGGGTGTGCGCCGGGCGCGGATCCGGCTTATCCGGTACCTCCGGATTGCAGCTGCAGGCAGCGGGACTCGCGCTCCCGGGTCACGGCTGGGCCGTAGGGTGAGCGGGGTGATCGTCTGGGTTGCGTCGTTCCCGCGGTCGGGTAATACCTTCCTGCGGATCGTGTTGAACCGGCTGTATGGCGTACGGACGTCGGTGGTATATGACGTCGATGGGGTCGCTGGCCGGCTGGGGCCGTCGCTGGTGGGGTCCGGGGAGCGGCCGGGTACGTTCGCGGCCATGCGCGCGTCACCGGAGGTGCATCTGGTCAAGACGCACCGGCCGCGCGATCGGCAGATCCTGGACGGCGACAAAGCGATCTGCCTGGTCCGGGACGGCCGGGACTGCCTGGTCTCCTGGGCGCGGCAGCGAAGCGAGGACGGCGTCCGGTGCTTCGCCGATGAGCTGCGCGACCTGATCTTCCGCCCGGCCGAGCGTGGCGCTGGTTCATGGGGCCGGAATGTCCTGAGCTGGCTGCAGCCGGCCCACCCGGGGCGGATCATGCTCAGGTACGAGGAGCTGATCGGTAAGCCGGGAGTCGCTGTCCGGCAGGTCACGGACGCGCTGCGTCTGGGCCTGGAGCCTGCCACCACTGCGGCCATCCCGACGTTTGCAGAGCTGCATCACGTTGATGGCCGGTTCTTCCGCCGGGGATTCACGGGAACCTACCGCGATGAGCTGCCGGAGGACCTGCATCAGGCCTTCTGGGCCCAGCCCGGCAACGCGGCTGCTATGGCGCTGCTCGGCTGGAAGTAGAGCGCTGAGAAAATCGGCGCGGCCTGCCTGCGTGCAATAGCGCCCCACGCCGTCCTCAGGGCACGCACCTGCGCGACGCCCAGCTCGACTTCTGATGCTGCGGCTTAACCGCACCACTTCTGTGCCGCGGCAGGCAGGCGCCGACGGTCAGCCACGGCAGAGTGCTAGTAATCGCCCGGTCATCAGCTTCCGTCTTCTGGCCATAGCCGGATGGTGTGCTGCGCCGCGTCAAGGATCAGCTGCGCATCGATGCCGACCCGCGTCTCGGCGATCCCGTACATCGGCCACTGGCAAATGAACTCCAGCCGCCCCTTGGGCGGCAAGGGCCAGGCCCACCACCGGAAGAACTGCGAGTGCGTTGAGCCGCCACCGCCCCGGGACTGCAGAATCGGGCCAGCTGGGCCGGATTCCCCGCGCGACCTGGCGCTGACCACCTTTGTGCCGTCGGAGAGCAGCAAGCTGAAGGATGGAGCGGCCAGCGGATCGGCACGTCTGCGGCTCAGCATCTCCGGTGTGGGGTCTTCATCAAGACCCGGTACGCCCGGCCGGATGCGCCGGGCCATGAAGATCTCGAATCCTGCGGTGTATGCCGTCAGTCCTGTGATCGCGATAGCGGCCTGCTCAGACGGGGCGAACAGCAACGTGTCAACCGGCACGATGGCAGGAAACTCCGACTCCGGCGGATCCCAGGGACGAGGTACTCGACATTGCAGTCCCGGGCGCGGGGGCGCTGACTTTCGGAACAAGCCCATGTGTCGCCTTTCTTAGCGAAGGACCTCGACCAGCAAGATCCAGGCGTTGGATGCGGCAAATAGTGACCGCGGGAGGAACGCGAACACAAGCCAGTGCAGTCCCCGCCGCCTCGGGCCAGCAGTGTGACCCCCGCTGATGGCATAGACCGCTGCCAGGATCAGGGTGATGAACCGGCGGAGGTTGTACGCGACCGGCTTGACGTGCGAGGACTGGTACGCCAAGGTCGCCCGGACCGGGGCCACGGCCGACCCGGCAGGGGAAATCAGCAGGACCGCCGCGAAGGCAACGCGTCCGATGGATGGGTCCAGGCCCACCAGGCTGAGGATGGCGCGAACACGGCACGCGTACCGGCCAGGGCCGCATGGACCTGACACACACGCATAGCGCGGGACCGGTCACCCGGACACTGCGCCTGCGCAATGACTTGCCCGGAACCGATCCATCCGGCCAGGCCGAGGCCGAGTTCCGGGATGGTAAGGTCACCAGCTTGCGCCTGGGACCGCTGCTGCCGAGTCCGTAACCGCCCGGAGCCCGCAGCGGGCCCTGGCGATGGACCGTGGGGCACAGATCATGCCGCGGACCGGTTACGACCTCACTTGGCCTTTCAGTACCTTGCGGTGGTAGATGGCGGACTCTTCATAGCCCAGCGCGCGGTAGAAGGGGGC
>JBAPYC010000992.1:0-5141 GCA_049284535.1 Streptosporangiaceae bacterium | reverse complement strand
CTCCTGCCGGCGCCCGTGCCACTGCTCCACCACCACCGGGCTGGACGAACCCAGGGCCACGTTCACCGTCCGGCCGGTCAGCTCGGCCAGCGACCCCGCGCCCATCGCGATCATGACGGGGTCGCGCACCGCCACCGCCAGCGGCCCGACGGTCAGCGCCGCCCGCGCCGTGCGCTGGGCCACCGCCACGCCCAGCGCGAACGCGTCGAACGTGGCCATCTCGCCGATCCAGATCTCGCCGTAGCCGAGCTCGTCCGCGACCTGCGCCGTGCGCAGCACCTCGGCCGGCGGCCGGTCCTGCCAGAGCCCGAGCGACACCGAGAGCACCGGCCCTCGTCCCGTGGTGCCGTCCCTGGCCTCGCTACTCACGGCCTCGTTCTATCACTCCGCTAGTTGTAATGTCATCGGCCGGCCAGAACCGGCCATCCCCGCGCCGGTCAGCGAGCTAGAACCGCCACCGCGTCGCGCCGCCCGGCTCCACCGTCGCCACCGCCGTGGCCGAACGCAGCGTGATCCGGTACACATGCCAGGGCGGCGGTCCGGCCGAGGGCGCGCTGTACTCGGCGGTCAGCGCCAGGCCGGTGTCGTCGACCCGGGCCGGCCAGCCCCCCGCGGCCCAGCGCTCCGCCATGGCGGCCACCGTGTCCGGGTCGGTCACCACGGCCGCATCGCCTTCCGCGATCAGGTCGAACTCGCGGGTCGCGACGGTCAGCACGCAGCGCGGGTCGCGGGCCAGGTTCCGGCCCTTGCGGGTGCCCTGGCCGGTCTCGAACCAGAAGCTGCCGTCGGCCCACAGCGCGCCGACCCCGGTGACGTGCGGGCTCCCGTCGGCGTTGGTCGTGGCCAGCCAGCTGGTATGCCGGTCCGGGCCGCCGCTGCCCGGCGCCTGGCTCACGCCCGCCTGCAGCCGGGCCTCGATCCGCCCCCAGTCCAGCAGCGGCGTCTTGTACATCTCCGCGAGGTTCGTAGCGTCCATGTCCCTATGACGCCCCGCGTCCCCCGCACTCATCGCAGCCAGCCGCCGGCGGGCAGCTTTACCCGGACGATAATGGCTTCGCGGAATATTTTGTGGACGATAGCACCCAAAATATTCCGCGAAGCCAGAATCCTCCAGGAGTTTGTTAAAGCAGTAGTGAATTGTGTTTGCTGCGGCAAAGGGGGCGGCTTGTTGAGCGCCCCGGCCGCAAGGCACCCCGCAAAGGCACCCCGCTAGTACTACAACAGCGTGCCGTGATCGGCGTGGCTGAGTGATATGACGGCCGTGAGCGGCCAGGCTTGGGGCATGCTTGCTGTCGTAGATGAGGCGCAGGTGCTGGCGGGTGCCGGGCATGCTGTGTGGAGCGAGTCGTTCAATGAGCTGTTCGCGCGGGTGGCGGGGGTATTCGGGAATGCGGCGGTGCGGCGGCATGGGCGGGCGTACCTGCTGGGGCTGCTGTCGCATACGGAGCGGAAGAACTCCTGGATGCTGGCGGAGTTCGCCGGGGACCTGACGCCGGACGGGATGCAGCGGCTGCTGAACTTCTCGCCGTGGGACGAGGATGCCTGCCGGGATGCGCTGGGTCGTTACGTGATCAGGCATCTGGGCGATCCAGGCGGGGTGGTGGTGGCCGATGAGACGGGGTTCCTTAAGAAGGGGCGGATGTCGGCGGGGGTGGCCCGCATGTATACCGGGACGGCAGGGCGGGTGGAGAACTGCCAGGTCGGGGTGTTCCTGGCCTACGCGGCGCCGGACGGCGGCCGTGCGCTGATCGACCGGGAGCTGTACCTGCCGCAGAAGTGGGCAGAGGACCGGGACCGGTGCCGCGCGGCTGGGATCAGCGACGATGTGGCGTTCGCGACCAAGCCCAGGCTGGCGCAGGACATGCTCGGGCGGGCGGTGGCGGCCGGGGTGCCGTTCTCCTGGTTCGCCGCCGACGAGGTCTACGGCCAGAATCCGGGCCTGCGGGCCTGGCTGGAGAACGAGCGGATCGGCTACGTGATGGCCATCCCGTGCTCGGGGCTGATCACCGCGGCAGCGGGTCCCCGGCGCGCAGACGAGCTGGCCGCCCTGGTCCCGGCCGGTGCGTGGCAGCGGCTGAGCTGCGGCGACGGATCGAAGGGACCGCGGCTGTATGACTGGGCGCTCGTGGATGCCGTATCCCCGGATCACTGGCTGCTGGTGCGGCGGTCGCTGCAACCGGGCGAGAAGGGCGAGCTTGAGCTGGCCTATTTCCTGTGCTACTCGCCCGGCCCGGTCACCCTGCCCGAGCTGGTGGCCGTGGCCGGCGCGCGATGGGCAGTAGAGGACTGTTTCGCTGAGGCGAAGAACGAGGCCGGCCTGGATCACTATCAGGTCCGCAAGTACCGCGCCTGGTACCGGCACATCACGCTGTCCATGCTCGCGCACGCATTCCTCGCCGTTACCGCCCGCGCCGCCCGGCCCAGGCCGCCGGGACTGGAGTCCGCCTGCCTGGACGCCGGACGCCAGCCGGGCAAAAAGGGGTCCTGAGACCTGTGGACAACGTTTCGCTCCGCCACGGGCAAACGCCCCGCAGTGGTTCACAACCGACGAAACCGGACGCGAGCTCATCCCGCTGACCGCTGCCGAGACCCGGCGGATGTTCAACCTCTGCACCCGGGTCATCCGCCCCGACGCCTTCCACCAGCACTGGTCACACTGGAGGCGCCGTCGGCAGGCCAGCGCCCGCCGATCGCACTACGCACGCAGGAACCGAGGTCACAAGACGCTGTTGTAGTACTAGGCCAGCATTTCCTTGATCGCGAAGGCCTTACTACTCCATAGCGTAGTGAAGCCTTCGCCATCATGAAACCGGCACGGCTGCCGCATGGGCTACGAGCAAAAGCGCTTATAGGCAGGGCAATCGCGGAGCCCGGAAGCCGCGACTAAGCGCCTTTCACGATCACGAAGAACTTGCGGGGTCGTTCCCTGAGCCCCGGGTAAAACTCTTCGTGTTCATGGGACCGCGGCGCGAGGACGCGGAACGGAGCGGCGTGGGCGGCCGGGGCAACGGGGCGGTCGCCGCGGCAGCGGGTCGCCGCGGCGGGCGGTCGCGCAGCGGGTCAGTCGCTGGGAAGGGCGGCGAAGGACTTCTTGGTCTTGCGGTACCAGCCCATTCCCGAGATGGGGTTCTTCCACCTGCCTTGCATGTCCTTCAGGGCACTTTGGTGCGTGCCGTCACCGCCTGCGACCATCTCCTTCAGGTGCTTGTCCTGAGCCTTGATGACGTCGTTGGCGTTATCGCCGTGGAATGCGGCGTCACACGGGCCGCCCATCTGCTTGCACGTCATTGTTTTGATGTCGATCACCTCTTTCGGGTGGAGCTCACCGCTGCTTGCGGCACGTCTCAAACGTAACTGCGGGCGGGCGGCCGTGGCTTCTCGATTCCTGACCGGTTGGTAGCGAGCGGGCGCGGGCGCGCAGCGGGCGGCATTCACACGCCAGGACCCTGGGCATAGGGGGCATGTTGACGTGGGCCTGAATGGCTTACCTGCGGGTTTTCCGGGTAACCTCAGAACGCAAGAGCCCCTGTCGCGCTTGCGCTGATCAGCTTGCCCTAACGGTTTGCACTGGGCAGCTGGCACTGATCAGCCTGTACTGAGCAGGGGCTTCGTTATGCCGAAGGGATGCGCGATGCCCGCCATCGTGGTTGTCGGCGCCCAGTGGGGCGACGAGGGCAAGGGCAAGGCGACCGACCTGCTCGGGGACCGCGTGGATTACGTGGTCCGCTATCAGGGCGGTAACAACGCCGGGCACACCGTGGTCATCGGCGACGAGAGCTACGCCCTGCACCTGCTGCCGTCCGGCGTGCTCTCGCAGAACGCGGTCCCCGTTATCGGGAACGGCGTGGTCGTCGACCCGCAGGTGCTGCTGGAAGAGATCGACGGCGTGCAGGCGCGGGGGATCGACTGCTCGAAGCTGCTGCTCTCGGCCGACGCGCACCTGATCATGCCCTACCACCGGGCCCTGGACAAGGTGTCCGAACGGTACCTGGGCAGTTCCCGGATCGGCACCACCGGGCGCGGCATCGGCCCGGCCTACGGCGACAAGATCGCCCGGGTCGGCATCCGCGTCCAGGATCTGTTCGATCCGGGCATCCTGCGCAAGAAGCTCGACCTGGTGCTGCGCGAGCGGAACCAGCTGCTGACCAAGGTGTACAACCGCCGCGCCATCGAGCCGCAGGCCATCGCGGACGAATACGAGGGGTACGCGGATCGGCTGCGGCCGTACCTGGCCGACACTGGGCTGGTCCTCGGCCGGGCCCTGGATGCGGGCAAGTTCGTCCTCCTCGAGGGGGCCCAGGCCACCATGCTGGACGTGGACCACGGCACCTACCCGTTCGTGACCTCGTCCTCACCCACCGCGGGCGGCGCCTGCTCCGGGTCGGGCATCGGGCCGACCCGGATCTCGGAGGTCATCGGCATCGTCAAGGCGTACACCACCCGGGTCGGGGAGGGCCCCTTCCCCACCGAACTGCACGACGAGCAGGGCGAGTGGCTGCGCAAAACCGGCGGCGAGTACGGCGTGACCACGGGCCGGGCGCGCCGCTGCGGCTGGTTCGATGCGGTCATCGCCCGGTACGCGACCCGGGTCAACGGGATCACCGGCTACTTCCTGACCAAGCTGGACGTGCTGTCCGGGCTGGACAAGGTGCCGGTGTGCGTGGCCTACGAGGTGGACGGCAAGCGATACGACGACATCCCGATGACCCAGACCGAGTTCCACCACGCCGTCCCGGTCTACGAGTACCTCGACGGCTGGTGGGAGGACATCTCCAAGATGCACTCCTACGATGAGCTGCCGACAAACGCCCGGAAGTACATTGCCGCGGTGGAGGAGATGATCGGCGCGCCGGTCTACGCGGTCGGCACCGGCCCGCGCCGGGACCAGACCCTGCAGCTTAGGGACCTGCTGAGCTAACCGCGCCGGTAGGCTCGCGCCGTGCGCATTCTCGTCATCGGGTCCGGCGGCCGCGAGCACGCCCTGGTTCGCGCCTTCAGCTCGGGCGGCAGTGACTCCGGGGCCGGTGACCTGCACGCGGCGCCGGGCAACCCGGGCATCGCCGCGCTGGCCGAGGTCCACCCGGGCACCCCGGCCACGCCGGAGGCCATCGTGACCCTGGCCCGCGAGCTGCAACCGGACC